>NZ_JADGFC010000179.1 GCF_016744025.1 Sulfurimonas sp. | reverse complement strand
GACTAAAGCAGCTGTTGAGACAACACAGCCAAAAGAAGTTGTTTTTACAGAGAAACCTACTGTTATTGCAGCAACTGAACCTAAAGTAGCTGTTGAGACAACAGAGCCAATAGAGGTAGCTTTTACAGAAAAACCTATTGTTATTACAGCAACTGAACCTAAAGTAGCTGTTGGGACAACACAGCCAGTAGAAATGTTTGCTCTAAACTATTATATTCAAGTTGTTTCCCTTTCAAAATATGCACCAAGTGAAAAGTTTTTAGATTCTATCACAGCTTTAGGTTATACATACAAACTTCATGAAGTAACAAATGACTCTAAAACAACAACTAAAGTTTTAGTAGGACCTTTTCCTAATGCAACAAAAGCTAAAGATGCAAGAATAATTCTTCGTGCTAAAATTGAGCCAGGTTCTTTTTTAGTAAAACTATAAACACGAAATATGTACATTTACTATGTAAGAATAAAACGATCAACAGTAATGATTTAAATCTAGAAAGACTTTTTAGTTGGAAGAATGCCCTATTTTCAACTGGTTATAAAAGAAAGTATGTTTAAGATAAATGTGGCACAATTTAGAGATATACTCAAAAAAGAGCAATTCGTATATCATCATATGCCACTTTAGAATCTAAAGCTTCAAATATAGGCTTTAATCTAGGTTTACCATCCTCACTAAAATCATCTTCGTTATTTCTTGCTTTTATCTTTACTAGTGCATCTTTTACAAGCGCAATAGTATTTTCATCTGGCAAAAATTTATCTATATTTATATCTGGATTTTCTTCTTTTAAAATACGAAGATGATTAATGATAGTTCCTTTACTCATACCTCTATTGGTAGCCAACTCTAAAAGAGAACTAGAAGTTTCAATCAACTCTTTTGTTTGTATATGAGTAGGAGTTACACTATTTGCCACTATCTTCTTCTCAGATTTTAAAACTGCTTCTTGTTCTTTTATTTTACTTGTATCTGTAATCCCATCTATACTCAGGATATAGGACTCAAATATCTCTTTTAGGTTCTCAGAAGAGAGAGCAGATATCTCATCACTTGCTTTTTTAGATGCTGCTTTGATTCTATCGTCTATATGTAAAATAAGAGGGTCAACACTAAGAGCTGTATCATTCAATCCCATAAGACGTAATCCATCTATATTTTTAATACGAGAAAGAGCAACATAACCCTGCCCCACTTCAAAGGTTTTAGATAAGTCTATCTCAGCTGAATCTAGTGTCATTCCTTGAGATTTATGTATAGTTATTGCCCATGCAAGTTTAAGTGGAATTTGAGAGACTTTAGCAACTATATTTCCGCTATCATTCTCTATTGTCCAATCTTCAAGCCCTAGTTTAATTAATGAGCCGTATGATGTTTTTACTATTGGAAGATCTGTTTCCTTGTCAAAGTCCACTACGACACCTGTAGTACCATTAACGAAGCCTAACTCATGATTATTTTTTATAAACATTACTACTGCATCTTTTTTCAGAGCTATATCTTCTAAGACAAGAGAAGATTTAAATATCTTTTCAATATTCTTGGCTGTCCCTTCTGATTTATATTTAAATGAGTTAGAAGGATTATTAACTTTACTTAACTCATTACTATTGATTCTATCAACATCTATATTGTGAGTATAGAGTTTCGTTGGTGTAAAATCTATATCAAGGTCTTTATTGTGTCTTGAGTTTAAAATATCTAAAGAGTTACTTGAGACATTGCCACTTCTGATCTCATCTAATATACTAATGAGTACATTATCATCTTGTCTAAACTTCTCTTGTAAATAGCATGTTTTTAATTCTAGTTCTTTGAATGATGGAGATTGCCAAGCGAAGCGTTTATCTTTAGGAACTTTAGAAATAGGTGGGAGTTGAAAGAAATCTCCAGATAAGATTGTTTGTACACCACCAAATGGTATATCGTTATTTTTAAAAGCTCTAAGTATTCTATCAATAGAAGAGAATATCTCAGGAGATACCATTGAAATCTCATCGATGATAAGAACTTTTAATTTAGAAAACCTTGTTTGTAGATATTTCTTTTCAAGTAATGACTCAATATAGTAATCATCTACCTCATCACGGATGCCTAAGCTAAAAAATGAGTGTATTGTTTGCCCTTGTAGATGCGAAGCTGCTATACCTGTAGGTGCTACTATGGTTGGGATAATTTTTCTTGATTTTAAATAAAATATAAATTGATGTAAGAGGTATGTTTTACCAGTTCCTGCAGAACCGGTAATGAAAACATTATTACCGGTTTTCAATATATTTAATGCAGTATTTTGCAAATTGTGTATCCTTAGTTTATGTGATTATAACGAAATATCTTAATCGATTTGTTTGAGTTAGACTTAATATTGAGGATAAATAAACCATATTATAATACACTTTCTTCAACCTTTTCATCTTTAGTGGTTAAGCTTGATAATTTCCAAATGTAATATTATTTTTGCTTTTACTTGCATATTTAAAGCCTCTGTAGAAACTAAATGAATATACAATGCGATTAAGCAATAAATATGGTATTTTAGTTGTCTGTCTATTTTTTAAATAGTACAAAGATTCTCTTAAAAATGAAGCTCCAAATGAAAGTAATGTCTTAAATAGAGATAATGATTTCTCAGGATAAATATAAACATCTGCTTCTCCTTCTATACGTCTTCTTGAAGCTAACTGCTTTAAAGTATAGTTATGAGAATGCATTGCTATTGCATCTTTTACATAAGCTATTTTATATCCTTTATTTTTTATCTGTACTCCCCAGTGAGTATCTTCTGAACCCCATGAGTCAGTGTAAAATTTTTGCATCTCCCAGACACTTTTTTTCATAGCAGCAATAGGAAGAGAATAATGCATCCACTTAGGTTGATTTCCAATCACAGTAAATGCTTTCTCATAATCATGTCTAACCCATAAGTCTGCCTCTGGACGTATTACTTGTCTACCATATGAAGCTGCTGTATCTGAATTACTTAGAGGTTCTATCAGTTTTGATATAGCATATGAATCTAGTAAAACAACATCAGAATTTATAAAGACTATGAGCTCTGTTTTAGCTTCACTTACAGCTTTGTTTAAAACCTTTCCTGGAAAGTATGTACCTGGTTCGATTTCTATAAATTTATGTGAATAATTAGAGACTATATCTAAAGTGGAATCACTAGATCCAGAATCAACAATTATAAGTTCTATCTCTACATTCTTTTGTTTCATAAGCGCTACTAATGCTTGGTCAATTACCCATTCAACATTAAATGTACGCATAATTACAGTTACATTTTTCATGCTGAAATCCTTTCTTTAGTTAATAAATCACCCATAAACACACTCTCTTTTGTCTGGATATAATCTAAAATAGTCCTTACAGATTTAAAACCATCTGCTAAATACATTGTTATGGGATGAATAATCATTACTGATAGTTTTTTCTTCGCTTCATTCTCTTTTAGCTGATTAAGAACTAGCTCTGCCCACTCCTCAATGTAGTAAGATTCTGGTCCAAAATCATCAGACCAGTTGTAACGTGCTTGCCATTGTTTTATCCACTGTGGTGTACGCTCAGCATGAATTATATGTTCATGATCTGGAATAATATTAATTGGTAAATTATATATGCCATTAACATCTTCTTGCAAATCACAGTTTTCTTTTACAACACCATCTGAACATATATTTATATCTAAACTACTTAATACCTTTTCAGTATTTGCTCCATGCATATACATATGGTTTCTCCATATATTTATCTTTATCCCAGTTTTAGCATATATGATATCTATTGTTTTTTTTTTTTTATTGTGTTGGTAGGCATATGGACCATTATAGTTTTTGGT
>NZ_JADGFC010000178.1 GCF_016744025.1 Sulfurimonas sp. | reverse complement strand
ATGACTCTCCATCTTTAGGTGTTAAAGATGGAGATAAAAACCCTTTTTGGCATTGCTTTGCTTGTAATGTTGGTGGCGATATCACAAAGTTTGTAGAACTAAAAGAAAACCTCTCACCCTTACATGCTGCTAAAAAAGTATTAAGAGATTTAGGTATTGCTTTTATAGATGAGCAAATAGAACAAAGTGATGAAGAGAAAAAAGACATCGAAGAGAGAAACAAAAAACTCTTTGATCAAAACAAAATAGCTAGAGAAAAACAACAAGCCAAAGAAAAAAGAATAACAGACTTTATACAGGGTAAAGTAAATGAACTTGCTCCAAAATTAGCAGAAAATTACATAACACTTTATGACAGATGTAAAGAAGATATTGAGTCAAACTTTCCAAACAGAAGTGCGATTTTTGAAGACTATGCACACACTTATTTAGGTTATGACTTAGAACAAGAGAGCATAGCCATACTCATAAGAGATGGTGAAAAAGTTTTTAATATCAAACACAAACAAAAGTTTATATTTGATAAAAAATTAAAAGTTTTAACAAACGAACGAATGCCAGGAAAGTGGCTAGGTGCTCCAAGACTAAATGGGTCACTCTTTCCGATTGAATATTTTAGAGAACACGAAGATAATAGAGTCATATTGTGTGAGGGTGAAAAAGATGCACTAAATCTTTTAAGTTATGGTGTAAATGTTCTTACCCTGGGAGGAGTCACAAACTCTTGGCTCTCATATGCAAAAGTATTGAAAAATAAAACTGTATATATATGGTTTGATAACGATGCTGCAGGGTACGAAAATGCTATCAAAAGATATAGAGAACTTGAAAGTTTAGTTGAAAACATATTTATTGTTCCATTCTTTTGCATTAATGTAACTTTTGCAAATAAATATGACATATCAGACTTTTTAGCTGACAATAGATTAAAAATAGGAAAAGTAGATGATGTTTTTCATCTTATAGCATATTCTAGTTTCAAACTTACAAATGAACTCATAGATGATATAAGTGATGTTGTCGGTAAAGACCTATCAGCTTATAAAACCATAAGTGTTATAAAAGATTTTAGAGATATAAAAAGAGAGTTTTTAAAAACTGATAACGAAGAAAGATACCTCTACGTAGTTGGTGCAAAAGGTGAATTAGACAATGCCGATACCGATTGGGCTATGGATAAACTAAAATCTGTAAAAAATACAAATGACTTTAAAAAATTTAAAGAGATTATGTGTGCAGTTTTAACAGGAGCGGACAAAAGAGAGAGAGAAGCAGATGAAATAGCAGACTTAGTAGAACAAGTACTTACTATTAAAAAAACTCTTTTATCCAATTATAGACAAGTTCATATTGTAGATATGGTAGCAGCTCTCATGCAGCTTGCTCGGAAAAGTGGTTTTAGTTTTGCAGAGCATAAGGGTAACTTGTATATTTGGAGTGGGACTCACTATATGCAAGTTGACAATAATTCTATGGCAAAATGGATTCATTCTAAGTGGATGTTTGCTGCAAAAATAGATTACAAAAAACAAACTAGACAAAATGCTGATTTAATTTTAGAAAATGTACTCTCACGATCTTTGCACCTAGATGAAATCAAACTTTATCAAGAAAGACGTGTTTTGAACTTTGCAAATGGTACTGTTTTTATTTCACCACGTGGAAAGATGACCTTTAAAGAAGGTCACAGCCCAAAAGATGCAGCAACTAATATACTAAAGTTTAACTACTCCAAAAATGCAACTGCTCCAAAGTGGTCAAAGTTTTTAAAACGGGTATTAGCAGATGAAGATGATAGAAAATGTTTAATGGAATTTATAGGCTACTGCTTTTTACCTTCTCATGCTTTTGAAGCATTTTTGTTTTTATATGGTAAAAGTGGTGCCAATGGAAAATCAGTTATTTTAGATGTAATCAGAAGTTTCTTTGGTGAAGAAAATACATCTTCTCTTCAACTCCAACAAATGGAAGGTCATAAACTCCACGCACTAACAAACAAAATCATAAACATAGGCTCTGAAATAGATGCAAAAGGTATGAACGACGGACAAATATCAACGCTAAAAGCCTTAGTATCTCCAAAAGACTCTATTCAAATAGATCCTAAAAATCAAGAACCATATCAGTTAATGCCAAAAGAAAAGCCAAAGTTAGCTTTCAGTGGAAACAACAAAGTTAAACAAGGTGTTGATGATGCCTTTTTTAGACGTATGATACTAATAACTTTTGATGGAGAAATATTAGATGATGAAAAAATTCGTGATCTCTCAGATAGATTTGCAGATGAGATGAATGGTATTTTCAACTTAGCAATAGAGGGTTTAAAAAGGCTCATAGGCAATGGAAAGTTTACTAAATCAAACAAGATGAAAGCCTCTTTAGAAGAGTATAAAGATGAAGTAAACCCACTAAGAGCATATATAAGAGATAACACTAGAGATATCCCAACTTGTATGGTTCCAAAAAAATACCTTTACGCTCACTATCAAGCTTGGGCAGATTCAAAAGGTTATCGCTCTTTTGGCTCATCTGCTTTTTGGGGCAAATTTAAAGATGAAGCACCTCATGTAGAGTTAGACAAAGGTCAAATTAGAATGAAGACTGGCACAAATTATGAAGGACTTAGTGACAGAGTTACTTTTGCTTATGGCGTTGCTTTGTTAAGTGACGAACTCGATAGCTTTAAGGTAGAAAACAGTACCATAAAAGTCTCAAGTGCAAATTTTTGCACCCAAACTAAAACTCCACTGTTTGATTTGGGTGAAAAATGATAAATTTATTTAATTTGTCTACAATGTCAGCCAAATGTCAGACCACTTTTAGCACCCAAAAGACAGAATTATGCCCACGCTTACGAGCTATGCAGTGTTTTGTCTATGTGTCAGACTACAATTCCCTATTATATTTTAAATCATTTTTACTCTACTACTTAACTTTTTTTCAACTCTATATACTCTTTTTTACCCTGACAAAAAGACAAAAGCATTTAAAGCTCGTAGTACTAAGAGATTCTTTGTCTTTTTACTCCCAAAAGTGCCCTGACAAATGGATGACAGAGAAGACAGATGCATAAAATAAAATGTATATCCATAGAAGCACTCAAAATGAGATATGTAAAAGCCAAAAGAAAAAATGAACCATATGCATGTCGTTTGATTATAGAGTATAGAAATGCTCAACCAAGATATATATATGTAAGTGGTAATTTTGATAATGCCATGAGTGAAGCAGGGAGAATACTAGATAATGAACGCTGAAACTACAGCTCAACAAAGAGCACGTGAATTATTTTTAAATTCAGCAACACTAGAAAACGACTTCACTCCCATAAGTGAAAAAAAATTATCAGAACTTTTAGAAGCCGATGGCATTGAAACCTCTGCTTCAAGTATTGGAAGATGGAAACTAAAGTTTAATTGGAAAGAACAACTTCAACAAAATATAGCTTTAGCTTTTATTGATGATGAAAAAATCAAAGAGACAGTACGTGCTTCAGCTTTAAGTGAAGTCGTTCATAAAACAACAGTAGATATAAAAAGAAATGAAATACTTATGTCAAGCTCATATCAGGTACTTGAACACGTAATGCAAAAAATAAATGAAAAAATAGAAAACAAACAAGGACTCAGACAAGACGATATCGATAACGCTTTAAAAGTTTTTGCACTTGCTGGTGGAAGAGCTGACAAAATGCTAGATCGTCTCTCAAATCAACCGCCAGAAGCAATTAGTTCGGAAGAAGTGCTCCAAAGACTTTTTGGTACTACTCTAAAAGTTGAAGATGAAGATGAAATCATAGAAATCACAATAGATGGAGAAGAAGATGAGTGAAGTCATAGAAAAAGTACAAGCTCTTGGTGTAGTTCTAGTAACTATTATGTTCTACGTCATAGTAGAAAATTTA
>NZ_JADGFC010000177.1 GCF_016744025.1 Sulfurimonas sp. | reverse complement strand
AGACAGGCCCATTATAAATATACCTTTGTTTATTCCTACTATAGCGTACTTTAAAGCACTTTTTAGCCTGAAATATTTTACTTTAAATCTAAATTAATCTTTAAACTGTATGAAAAATAGACAATATGAAAAAAAGTGGATTATTTAATGTAGTTATGTGTTCTTTTGTTAATTTAAAGGATGTATTGCAAAAAAGACACAATTCATGTACTATATAATTAAAAGGATTTAACATGAATAGATTCTCTATAAGGATGCAAATAATACTCTCGACAGCATTGTCGTTAATATTATTGGCAGTAATAACCACAAACATCTCCGTCTCTCAAAGTAAAACAGCTTTAATGGAAAATAGCTTTTCACAACTTACTACAGTGAGAGATATTAAAAAAAGCCAAATTGAAGATTTCTTCAGAGATAGAGTAAGTGATATTGAAGTTCTTGCTCGTTCTCAAGATTTAGGATGGCTTATAAGAAACATGATGGATATTTACGAGGAATTAGAATTCTCTTCAACTGATGTTTATCCTGTTACAAATGAACTTACTAAAGAAAAAACTCTACTTCATGAAGAGTTCTTTCAAGGTTATATGAAAGATTATGGTTACTATGATATTTTTGTTATTTCTGCCAAAAACGGTCATGTTATGTATAGTGCTACAAAAGAGTCAGACTATGGCGCAAATCTTATTCATGGTCCTCTTAAAGATAGTGGATTGGCAAGAGCGTATAAAGGAGCTATGAAAAATGGACGTCCTACATTTACAGATAAGATGCCATATGCTCCAAGTAATGGCGAGCCTGCAATGTTTTTAGCTACACCTGTTAAAGAAGATGGTGTAATAAGAGCAATAGTAGTTTTTCAAATTAGTGATAGTGCAATTAATGAAGTTATGCAATATAGACAAGGTTATGGTGATTCACAAGAAGATTACTTAGTTGGTGTAGATAAACTAATGAGAAGTGATAGTTTCTTAGATCCTATAGGTCACTCTGTTAAAGCATCTTTTGCAAATCCTTCAACTGGCTCTATAGATACTGCAGCTACTCGTGAAGCATTCGATGGTATAATAGATACGAAAATTGTAATTGACTACAATAATAATCCTGTTCTATCTTCTTTTTCAACTATTAGTATAGGAAAAGATTTAAAATGGGCAATACTTTCAGAAATTGATGAAGCAGAGGTTCTTATAGTTCCAAATAGCATCAGAAATAGTATTATCCTGTGGGCTGTTATTATACTTGTAGTTATGATTACATTATCTATTTTAACTGTAAATGTAAGTATTATTAGACCTATTAATAAATTTAAAGAGACACTTTTAAATATAGGTGATAATAAGAACCTTACTTTAAAAGTGGATGAAAATGCACCATTAGAGCTATCTCAGATTGCTAAGAGTTTTAATGGACTTATGTGTTCATTAAAAGAGTTGATAGAGACTTCAAAACAAAGTTCTTCAGAAAATGCTTCAATATCTCATGAACTTTCAACAACAGCAATTGGTGTTGGAGAAAATGTTGAGAAGTCTGTAACTGTAGTTGATTCAGCTACTCAAAAGGCAGTAATTATCAAAGATGAGATAAAGAATGCAATATCAGATGCTCAAGAGAGTAAAGAAGATATTATCAAAGCAAATGAAAATCTTTCAGAAGCTCGTGAAGATGTTATAAATCTTACATCTCAAGTACAAAGAAGTGCTGAATTAGAAGTTGAGTTAGCAGAAAAAATGAATACAGTATCTCAAGATGCAAATGAAGTAAAAGTTGTTCTTGAAGTTATTTCAGATATTGCAGACCAAACAAACCTTCTTGCACTTAATGCTGCCATAGAAGCAGCTCGTGCGGGTGAGCATGGACGTGGATTTGCTGTTGTTGCAGATGAAGTTCGTAAACTTGCAGAGAGAACACAAAAATCTCTTACAGAGATAAACGCTACTATCAATGTAATTGTTCAGTCTATTGGAGATGTTAGTGGACAGATGAGTACTAACTCAGAGGATATTCAGAAGCTTGCTGATAGAGCTATTGAAGTTGAAGAAAAAATCAATGTAAGTGTTCAAATAGTTGATGACGCTGTAAATGCAAGTGATAGAACAGTAACAGATTTTGAGAAAACTGGAAAAGATGTTGAATCTATAGTAATTCAGATTACAGAGATTAATGATATATCTTTAGTTAATGCCCGCAATGTTGAAGAAATTGCTTCTGCGGCTGATCACTTAAATTCTATGACAGATGAACTTCACGCTAAACTTGAAACTTTCAATACTTAATAAACTTCTCCTTATTGGGGTACTTGTAAATAAAACAGTAAAAAATATTTTACTGTTTTAAGTTTTAAAAAACTATCTTCTTGATATAATATTTTAATATAATGATAGAAGGGAATTTTTGAACTATTTAGTACCTAAAAAACTTGTCTTAATAGGTGCCTCCACCGGAGGTCCCGGTCAGATAGAAAAGATTATCAATGCTCTTCCATCACTTGATACAACATCAATAGTTATTGCACAACATATGGCAGTTGGTTTTATGCCAAGTTTTGCTAAACGTTTACAAGAAAAACATATAAACCCAATATCAGTTGCCCAAGATAATGATTACTTAGAAAATGGAAATATATATGTATGTAGCGGAGCGACAAGTATAAGTAAAAACGGTTTAAATTATGTTTTTTCTCAAAAAGAGTCATCTGCAAATGCTTTTAATCCAGATATAAATACTTTATTTGGCTCTTTTTTGCCATACAGTAAAGATTTTGATATCTTGAGTATTATCTTGACTGGTATAGGAAATGATGGAGTTCAAGCTTGTAAGATGCTTGAAAAGAATGGTTCTTCATGTATTACTGAGAGTGAAAGTAGTGCTATAGTTGATGGAATGCCAAGTCGCGCAAGAAAAGAAGTTAGAAATATCAAAGTACTTGATATTTCTCAAATAGTAGATTCAATAAGGGAGTTTTGTAACTAATGTTAAGTTTTTTTAAAAAGAAAAAAGTAATTGTAGAAGAAGAAGTAAAAGTTGTCCAACAAACAGATTATACTAATGTTCAACCAATAGCAGAGTATTTTAAAAATGAAACAGGTGTAACATTTGACAATCAAATTAGTATACTAACAAATAAGGTTATGACTTTTTGTAGGCAAAGAGAGATAAGCTCATTTGTGAAATTACTAAAGATGGTAGATGAAGATGCAGTGATAAAGCAAGAGTTAATTGATTACCTAACTACAAACGAAACATTTTTCTACAGGGAGTTTAGACAAATTGCCGAACTTGTAGAACTTGTTAAAGAATGTGGACATTCTGTAGATATACTTTGTGCTCCATCTGCAACAGGAGAAGAGCCTTATAGCATTGCTATAGCACTTCTTGAAGCAGGAGTACTTCCTAACAAAATAAATATCGTAGGTATAGATATAAACTTAGAAGCTTTAGAAAAAGCACGAGAAGCTACCTACAAAGAAAGAAATGTAAGAAATCTTACAGATGAGGTTAAAGTTAAATATTTTGATAAAAAAGGTGATTTATACGCGCTAAAGAATAGTGTGAAATCTCATGTTACTTTTAGACTTGAAAATCTTTTTGATCCATCTTTTGTCAATATAGGAAAGTTTGATTTTATATTTTCTAGAAATATGTTTATTTATTTTGATGCTCCGACAAAAATAAAAGCAAAAAATATTTTAGATAGTATGAGAAAAGATAGTGGTCAAGAAATATTTTTTGGACATGCTGACCAATTATAAGTAAATAATATTTTATCCTTAACAAAGCAAGAGTAGTGGCTAAACAGAACCTCTTGCTTTGTTAAGGATAAAATTTAGACTCTTCTTGGAGTCTGTAAAAAGAAATAACCTCGTAATAAACTTATCCTTAGTAGAGCAAGAGTAGTGGCTAAACAGAACCTCTTGCT
>NZ_JADGFC010000176.1 GCF_016744025.1 Sulfurimonas sp. | reverse complement strand
AGACAGATCATAGACATCACATATCCTTTAGTTAATATGACATATACTACACATTTTTAAGAGAAAAACAAAAAAGTATGACAATTTGCCATAAATATTTTGACTTTATTGCAAAATTGTATTATAATTTATAAAAAATATGGGAGAAATGTCATGAAAAGTTTTTTGGAAATTGTTGAAGAGATAAAAAGTATAGTATCTTCTGAGTTTTCTTCTAAGAAAATATTTGATAAAGATATAGCTGATGTATTAGGTATATCTCAGATGAATTTTGCAACTATGAAGAAGAGAAATAAAGTTCCATTTGGTGAATTAATGGATTTTTGTGCTACAAGAAGTATATCTATTAACTGGATGCTTTATGGTCAATCGCCTGAGAGTTTAGTAGAAGCTACTAATAAGTTCTATATGGTTAAATATTTTAGCGATGTAAATGCTTCTGCTGGTGGTGGAGCTGATGAACAGTATGAAGAGATACAAGAACTAGAACTCCCTGAGAAATTTGTATTCATGCTTGGTGGTGAAAGTGAGATGAAGAGTATAGAAGCTATTAATGTTTCAGGTGATTCTATGGAACCAACTTTTAGTTATAATGATATAGTTTTTATAAATAGAGCGAAGACTGACCTCCAACGTGGTGGTATTTTTACTATTAGAACAGAAGCTGGACTCTTTATTAAACGTGTTCAAAAAAGAATAGATGGAAAGATAGATATAATATCTGATAATCAAGTATATTCTACACAAACTCTTGAACCTAATGAAATAGAGGTTATTGGAAGAGTTGTAAGTAGATTTGGTGATGTAGATTAAAATAGGAATAGATAATTTGAAATATATTTTTTTAGTTTTAGTAAGTATAGTATTTGTTTCTTGTTCTTCTAAAGAAGCAGTTGTTCAAAATAAGAAACAAGAAGTAGAAAAAGAAATCAAGTCTAAAACTGATGAGATTGTAAAAATATATGATTTAGTTACTATACCTCAAGATGTTGAATTTTTTACACAAGAACTACTTGAGGCAAAGAAAACTTATAAAATTCAAAAAAAATATGAAAAGTATTATTTCAATGTATGGAATGATACACAACCAAGAGAAAAACTAGAAGATGTTAAATGGCCCTTTAATACATATAAGGCTGGAGACAGTTATGGTGAAAATTTTCAACTCTTAAAACAAAGCTTCTTTGATAAAACATTTGATAATGCCAACTTTTCTAAGTATGCAACTCTAAATGCTAAAGCAATTACTCTTAGACATCTGAATATTAGAGCTTTCCCTACAATAAAACCACTCCTTCGAGATCCTAAAAAGGCTGGAGAAGGTTTCCCTTTTGATTATCTTCAAAACAGTTCTGTACATGCAAATAAACCACTCTTTGTATCTCACTACTCAAAAGATAAAGAGTGGGTTTATGCATTTAGTAGTTTTGCTTCTGGTTGGGTGAAAACCAGTGATATAGCTTTTTTAAAAAAAGAATATACAGACTCATGGCAAAAAGCACAACAAATATTTTTTATAAAAGAAGATATTCCTATATATACAGCTAATGGAACTTTCCTCTTTTCATCAAAAATAGGAATGATGTTGGCTTTAATATCTGAAAATAATAAAGAATTTACAGCTTTAGCAATCTCTTCCAACAAAGGATCTGTTCCAGTTTTTGAAAAAGTGAAAATATCTAAAGAAGTAGCTACAAAAGAGACTTTAAACTTAGATAGAAAATCTCTTACAAATATAATGAGTGAAGTATTTAAAAGTAACTATGGTTGGGGTGGAATATACGGGCAAAGAGACTGTTCTTCTACTCTTCGTGATATGTATGCACCTTTTGGTATTTGGTTACCAAGAAACTCATCACAGCAAGCTAAAGTTGGGCAAATAACAAGCCTAGAAAATTTGACTGATGAAGAGAAAATATCTCTTATAAAACAAAAAGCTGTTCCTTTTGAAACTCTTTTGTATAAAAAAGGGCACATCGTTCTTTATGTTGGCACATTTAACAATGAAGTAATAGTCTTTCATAATATATGGGGAATAAAGACAAAAGAGAATGGTATTGAAGGTAGAGTAGTGGTAGGCAAAACAGTCTTCAGTACTTTAAGACTTGGAAAAAATTTAGCTCATTATTATGATGAGGGTTCAATACTAAGAAACTTAAAAAGTATGAATATCTTAACTAGGTAGTATCTCTTTTATGCTTTTATGTCTAACATAGAACCAAGCATCTCATCTTGAGCTTTAATAGTGTTTACGTTTGCTGTAGTGGCATGTTGAGCAACTATTTGATTAGGCATTTCTTTAGATAGGTCTGCCTTGTTATTTACAATGTTTGAAGCACTCGCATTCATCATTGTTTGGTTAGATTGAATTGATGACATGTTATTAGAAATGTTCATAATAAGCCTTTATGTATAATTATATTTTAAAGTATGAAGACAATTAAAATACTTTCGTACCCAATAGTATAATATAAAATATCTAAATATAAGTTTATGTTTTAATAAATTCAGAGTAAAGCATCTGGTTTTGTTCCAGATGCTAAAGAAAGTTAGTGTAGATCAGAGTTAAGTTTTATCTCTCTAGTTGAACGAGAAGCTGTCATCTCACCAGTTAAAGAGTTTTGTCTGAAATGTAGTCCATTAAGATTTGCAAGGCTCTTACCTTTAAATATTTCACCTTCCATTGTTAGGTTCTTATTTACTTCTTGAATTTTAGTAAGTTCTTTAGGATAGATTCCTATTTTAGTTCCTTCTAAAATTGCTAGACCTGCATCTATGATACAACCGTCACCTAAAGGAATACCACAAGTTGAATTTGCTCCAAGAAGTGTGTTCTTACCGATAGATATAGGGTTCCCGTCAGTTCCACTTAGTACACCAAGAATAGAAGCACCTCCTCCAATATCAGAACCTGCACCAACAATTGCAGAACTAGAAATACGTCCTTCAACCATTACTGAACCAGTTGTTCCAGCATTAAAATTGATATATGAAGCACCAGGCATTACAGTAGTTCCAGATGCTAGTTGAGCACCAAATCTTACTTTTGAAGTCTCAAGGATTCTAGTATTGTCCGCAGGAATGATATGTTGTAAAAATCTTGGGAATTTATCTACAAAATCAATATGAGGGTAGTCATTTGCAAGTTTTAACTCTATTTCGAACTCTCTAAGGTATTCAAGTTCAATTGGTTGACCATTTGACCAAGCAACATTAGGAAGAGCGCCAAATGCTCCGTTTAAGTTAATACTTCTTAATTCAACTTTTGCTTGACTCATTGCATATAACTTTAAGTATGAAGCTTCAACACTCTTAAGTGCCTCATCTGCAAAAATAAATGTTACTTTAAACTCACCCTCTAGTGAGCCACTATTCATAATTTGATTATAAAGTGCAGATACAACTTGAATGTTTTTATGTGCATCACCAAATGCTTCGCCAGAGTAAGGAGAAAATGCGTTTAAACAACTCTTTAAAAAAGTTGCATTTATGTCACAAACAACTTCACTTTCGTTGAAATCAACTTCTATTCCTTGCTCTGCTAATGCTTTGATGAAGATAGCAGCACTACCAAAGTTCTCATCCCAGTTTATTAGTGGGTATGTTGCTTGAAGTGTTTTTTCAACATTTATCTGACCTAAATCAACTCTACATATACCAAATGCTAAAGGATCTTTATATCCAGCTGTTTCTGACTTAATGCTTTGTATCAATGCTTTAAAAGCATCTGTTGTTTGTACTATTTCCATGAATTCTCGCTTAATAATTAATTGTGTGTATTATACTTAAAAACTACTAACAATAATTTATATATACTATTCGTTCTAGATTTTAATTCAAAGCGCCAATTCTAAAATCAAGTGCAATTTTTTGAAAGTAAGTTGAAAGATAGGATTAATCGATAATCTGCTAATCTTATTCGACCAAAAACAAAGAA
>NZ_JADGFC010000032.1 GCF_016744025.1 Sulfurimonas sp. | reverse complement strand
TCATCTGTTATTAAAAAAAGCTCAAAGCGTAACTAATTGAATAATTAGCAGTGATTTACTTCACAACTCTTCGAGAACAGTCATATGACTTAAAATTAATCTTTGCAAAATTTTAGTGATTTACTTCACCCAAATTTTGGTTATCCAACAAATATTCATCTAATGAATATTACATGGAATAGATTTCATAAGTTAACTCCCATAAGGAGATAAGTAGTCTTACTTTTCTTCCTAATAGGGAGTACTATGTAGATTCTTGTCTTTTTATGGGAATTAATTTCCGTAACAAACAAAGTGCATCTTCACACCTAACAATTCTCAATATTTTGAATTGATTTTTGAATTTGAACTAACTAGGAGTCTATTATGGCAATAAATAGAACATATGGTTTAAAAAGGAATCTAGGTGATATTATTTACAATCCAATATCAGGTGTTGTTACATGCACATACAGTTAGTTTTTTTTTAAAACAATAAAAATTGGACAAACATTTCCAGTTTTTGATGCTGATAAAACAGAGATCAAAGGAATTACAAAAGCAACATTACGTCTACTAACTTCGTTCAATAGTTTAAAAAATAAAAAAATCACTAATAGTGAATATGGACTTTTTATAACTACTCATAAGTTAAAAGAAATAAAAGCCATTGGAGACAAAGGTTTAGTCAAAGTAGGATACTTAACTGGGGAAATTGGAATTGAAAATAAGAATGCAAATTCATATAAGAGTCAAATACAAGAAGAACCAGATAGTGTTTCCACATTAGATGATAATAAGGAAATACTATTTTAAAATAGGTATATCATATTATCTTAGTGAAAATTAAGACTCCGCAACTTAACAGCTGTAGGGAGTTCTGCTGTAATAGCAATATTACACAAAAGCAGATACTCCTTACTGGAGTACTGTTATTTAGTGGGAGATTTAAAATGATTATATTAACATTACTGCTTATTGCAGAAGTACTCTTAATAGCAATTTTAATGAAAGAATTAGCTGTTAATATATTTATTAAATATAAATTTAGTATATTTAGATTATTTATTAAACTTAAATTCTCATATTACGACTATGCATTTATGTCAAGTCTATCAATGGGAGTTTTTGCAAGTAGTATTGTAGCTATTATAGTCAGTAAAGGGGGCTTTATCATTGCATATTTTGTAGTGGCAATAGTTTCATTTAAGGCTATGATTGACTACAACTACAAAAATAGATATAATGAAGATAATAAATAAAAAGGAGATATTATGGAAGAGTTAAAAGCAGCATTACTACTAGTATTTGCATTTGCTTTACTTTATGGTTCTATGCAAAAAAAGCATAATAAGCATAGCTCCAAGTAATACAATTTTAAAGTAGGGCTATCTGCCTATACAAAAATCACTAGCTAAAGCTAATATTGGAACGAAAAAGTTTCAGAATATATTAGCCTTGGGCTAGTATTCTGATTTCTTTCCTTATTAGTTTTAGACTAGTTCTAAATACTTCAATCAATATTCTCATCTAACACAATTCAATCACACAATAATTTATTATCAGTATATATTTAGTATATTTCCTAAAAGGGATGATATTTTAGTGCTTGTTTTTTGATCTGAGTGTTTTGGTTTAATAGGAATATGAAATGTCAAAAAGAATAAATTTGCAAATTATAGAAGATAAACGAGATGAGTTGTCAAATGCATTGTCAGTTAATAATGTAATTGTACAAACATTAGCAAAGGAACAACAAGAAGACTTCAAAAAGAATTTTTTAGAATTTGCTAGTCAAGACTATTTACTTAGTGTTGTTGAACCAAAGGAAATAATTCGGTTTGCTGTGAATATCACAAAGATAGGGTTAAGTATTGCACCATCTGCAAATGAGGTTTATATAATCCCATTTGATACTAAGGTTAATGGCACAAAGGTAATGTTACCACAAGCAATTATCCCTATGAATGGTATGCAACAATTAGCTTATAATAGTGGTTTTATGCTTACTGTAGATCCTGTTTACAAGTTTAGTGAAACAGAAGCAGAAGCTGCTCGTAATCTTACTAGAATACAACAATCAAAACTTAATACTGCCGATCCTGAGTGGATAAAAATCCATTTTATAGGATATGATGTAGTACTTAAAGATTTAATTGGAAATTTAGGAGAGCAAACTTACTTCGTTGATGTAAGTTATGTAAGAGCAGCTACAAAAACAAATAAAGATGAAAAATGGTCTTTAAGCACCTGGACACATAAAGCTGTTCGTAAAGCTTATAAGCAATTTTTAGTTCCGCGTGATAGAGCTCTAGAAGAATTTGAGAAAGTTGAAAAACTAAATGATGAAGAGATTACGGATACGGATATTAGTAGCACGATAAAGTTTACGGATGCTATTAATAATTCTATTAAACAGCTTGGTTTGTCAGTTATAAAAAAAGAAGGAAATGCAATCGTTAATGGCACTACTTTCGGCAAAGACAAAGCTTTATCAGATTTAGGATTTATATACGGCAATAATAAGTGGTATATGACAATTGAAGAACCTCATTCGAAAAATAATGTAAACAAGCCATCACCAGCTAAAGAATTAACACTTTACTTGATCAATAATGGACTTACAAAAGAAGAAGCCGGAGATTTTGTTAAAACTGAATTGGAACTAACAAGTTCAAATATAAACGGACTAATTGCTGTTCTATCAGATAAAGACAAGTTAACTGAACAACTTCAAAATTATATAGAAGCTAAAAAAATTTTTTAGGAGAAAAAATGAAAGATTTATACCTGTTAATAGCTGGAATTTTCTTTATTTTTATGTTCTTAAACAATAATCATTATTTAGATTTTTTATGTCCTAAAAAATGGGAGTGTAATAAATTTAATACAAAGAGTTAAATAATATCTGCAAGTGAAGCAGATTCAACATTACAAGAACTAGTCACTTGTAAGAATTTTTAAGAGATTGACTATCTCAATTTATTTTCCTATAGGGAGAGAATTTTACTCCCTATTAGGGAAGTACTCTTTTTTCTCTCCTTATAGTTAAATTATTAACTTATTACATTTCTTACACCTAACAAAACAATCACATAATTTTATTACTAGCACATCTTTAGGATATGCCTTGCTTATTGCATGAAAGGGAGTAATGAATGGTGTTGTTTTGATTTAGTTTGACTGTAATATAAGGAGTTTTTTATGAAAACTTTATTTATTATAATCGCAATTTGTTCAGTAATTTACGCTGGAAAAGGTGCAGTATTTCAAACAATTAAAGTTCAAAATATTCAAAATCAAGAAATTAGCAAAGCTATAGAAATGATGGAGAAGTAATATGAATTTTTTTATTAAAAAAACATCTAATTGGATAAGTGTTGACAAAGATATAGCTATCTCTACTACGCCTTTTCCATTAGGAATTAAAGCAATAGTTAAACATGAAAAACTTTTTTTTACAAGAAAGGACTTATTATGTGTAAACTAAAAAATTATATTGATGAGAATTTACCAAAGGTACTAAAACAAGATACTGCAACCTCATTAGGAGATCGTAGTAAATACATAGGTGCTTCTGATATAGGTGGTTGTCTAAGAAAAGCTTATTTATCCAAACTAAAACATGAAAAGCATGATATACAACAGTTAATTGTTTTTGAAAGAGGACATGTAGCTGAGACTATTATTGCGAAGATGTTAAAAGGTACACCAGCTAAACAACAAGTAGAAGCAGTAGGCAAAGCAAAAAATGGTTTTCCTATTAGGGCACATCTCGATTTTGAAGTTGATTTTGGTCCGGTTAGTGTTGTCATAGAAGCTAAGTCTACATCTATTCCAGTTGATGAGCCTTACTATAGTTGGATATTACAAGAGCAGTTGCAAATGGGATTGCTTAAAAATAAAAACAAAGGCAAAGCAGTTAGAGGATATATCGTTGCAATTGATGTAAACACTGGTTGGTATAAAACTTTCAAAGTTGAACCAAACCAAGCGTTATATGATATTGCAATGAATAGAGCCAATATACTTGCCGAGGCCCTTGTTAATAAACAAGAACCAGAAGCAGAGGCTCAATTATATTGCGCTAAATGCTCATTTAAAGGTGACTGCCCAGCAATTACATGTGGTGTAACGGATCAGTTACCAGAAGATGTAATAGAAGTTGCAAAAAAAATAGCTTCTTTGAATAAAGTGGAAAAAGAGATTAAAGCTTTAAAAACTCAACTCAAAGATTATATGGAAGCAACTGAAACAAGAATAGTTAAAGCAGATAATCATACCGTTTCACTTATAAGTAGAAAAGGTAAAAAAACTGTAGATATTGATCTTATGAAACAAATGATGCCTGATGTGTATTCTAAATTTGAGTGTAACGATAGTGGTTATAGCTACTTGAAGGTCGTTTAAATGAGAAGATATATAAGTGCTAAAAGTTCATCAGCGACGGTTTCCTCTGTTTTGTACTATGTGTATCGCAAAGAAGATTTATTCTCTCAATGTGGCAGATATGGCGAAGCAGTTATAAAAGGTTTAGAAGAACTAGGTTTAATAAAAAAAGTACTTTCAAAAAAAGGTACTTTCTATTTTAAAACAGATAAATCTAAAGACTTTAAAGCAGTTGATTTTGCTAAAGAGTATCTTTGGAATTTTCATAATTCAATTGATAGAAAAATAACAAATGGTAAAAAATATATCTTATGTTTTAATAAAAATATTGAAGCTGGTCACAAACTAGTAGAAATAGATGAAGCTATCAAAAAATGTTATGTATAAATTTATCGTTAAACCTCGATAAATATTAATTAAAAGTAAGCATTCGCTTACTAATCACCAATTCTTTTCCTACATATACACCTAACAAAACAATCACATAATTTTATTACTAGCACATCTTTAGGATATGCCTTGCTTATTGCATGAAAGGGAGTAATGAATGGTGTTTGAATTTGATTTGAATGTGTGAGATTTAAGGAGTTTATTATGAGTATTAATGAATTAGTCGCATCTGTTTATAGAGATTGCGGAAGAACATATGAAAAAATAGAAGACAGAGAAACAAGATTTGTTTCACGTATTGCTTCTGATGAAGTAAGTAAAATATTTGCAGCACAAGAGAAATCAATAATGGAGGTGCGTAATGTTGGTTGAATTTACAATAAACCAAAAAGAAAAAGCTATTTTATTAGCTCTTCTTCACGTTATATTAGCTCCTCTTCTTGTTTTCATTGTAGTTATGATTATTGATACACACACTAGTTTAATTGCAAGTGGATGTTACATGTTCGTAATGAGTTTAATGCAGTATTATAGATTAAATACAACAATGAGCGCATATAGTATGCTAAAGAGTGAACTCTATTTTGAGTTTCTTATGTATGTTTTAGCTGTTCTTGTTCTAGGCGCACTTTTCTTATTGATGATGATAGTAGGTGGAAGTCATGCTTAGAAATTTTGACGATATTATTGAAGTAATCAAAGATATTATTTCTCTTGATTGCGGTGATAGAAGAATAATGGATAAGGACGTTGCCGAGGCATTAAAAATAAAACATGCGACCTTTGGAACTATTAAAAAAAGAAAATCAATTCCATTTAAGCAAATATGTAATTTTGCTTCTAAAAAGAAATTAGATTTGAACTACATATTAACAATTGATACAAAAAGGATTTGTCATGCTTGATTTAGAATTACAAGCTGATTTACTAGAAGAACTACGAGAATGTCTAAATGCTGAATATATTGATGAAGCAAATTGGGCTTTTATTGAAGCACAAGAAAACTAGCCAAAGGAGGTTAAGATGATTAGAATAGTACAAAAGCGCTATAAAATTTCAAGCGGTATAAGAAACTTCGTTGTCTCTCCTTTGGTTGTCGAAACACCAAATATTGAGATAGAAATAATCGAATGTGGTTTGTATAAATTCATTATTGAAAATGATTCAATAAAAAAGGTTTTGACATGAGTTCAAATAAAACAAATGTAAAGGATTTTTTATCATTTACAAGAGAAGAAACAGCTTCTGCTTTAGTGACGTTGGGATACAAGGTTGATAGGCAATGGTTTATAAATTTAAGAAATGAAGACACTCCATCAGCTAAAATATATCCTAATGGAGTAGTACATGACTATGGAGATGGTTTTCATGGAGACTTAATCAAAATTTTAAGAGTATATCATGGATATGGAAATGATGCATATGGGGCAATAAATAATGCAAAAGAGTTAGTAGGTAAAGAAACGAATATTGATTTTACAAAGTTTGATACTTCAAGCAATAAAATTAATAACAACCCACTACCTGATGATTTTATGATTCCACATCGAATAGATGCGAGAAATTATAGACAAGCTTATTTAGCGGAACTAAAACAACTTTTTCTTGGCGAGTATAAAGGCAAAAAAATGCTTAGTGCTAACTGGAATAAGGTTTTAGAGATAGCAGCTAGATATGATATTTCATATAACAATAAATCGGGAAGACTAATTATGCCAATTCGTGATACGGATGGAAAAATTAGAACTTTTTGGAAATATAAGAAGAATGGTGAAGACTTTGTAAAAGATGATAGAACGTATAAGCATCGCAAAGTACTTTACACTAAAAATAGAAGTAGACCTCCTTTTGCTATAACAGATATGCTTGAGTTTAGAAAAACTCCAGGTGTTCCTATAGTTATTTGTGAAGGAGAAAAAGATGCCTTAGTCTCTAATACTAATGGCCTTCGTGCTATTTGTATTGGTGGTGCTGGAGCTTCTAAATGTCTGCATGAAAAGTATTTAGACTTATTCAAAGGTTTAAATATCATAATAGCGGGAGACTACGATGATGCTGGTTATAAGTTTAATAAGAACTTATTAGCTCAACTCAAACCGATTGCTAAATCTGTAACGATTCTTCGTTGGGAAAAAAAAGCTAAAGAAGATGGTTTTGAGTTACATAAAAAATTTGACCTTGCTGATTATTTTGCATGGAAAAATAACAATGGAGATTTAAAATGAAAAAACTTATACTTATACTAATGCTTGTTGTAACTTCTATTCTTGGAAGTGATATTCCCAAAGAATTTCCAAAAAATTGGATAGGAATCACTTCAAATGGGTTTGAAGTAACAGCAGATAAATTAGGAAAATATGAAGGAATTGAAACTATAGAGGGCGGTAAATTTTGGAAATTTCAAAAAACTTTTCTAAATGGTGCAAAAAATAGTCATTACGTTAGAATAAACTATAAAGAGAACTATTTAATATCTTTTAGTGAGTTCTAAAAATGAAAAAATTATTAATAAAAATTCTATCAATATCTTTGTTGTGGTTAGTTAGAAATAATTTAAACAATGCAGAGTTAATGGATTCAAAGGGTAATTTTATAAAACCTTTTCATCCAGATTGTAAAAGCGTTGACCTAGAAGTTGTTGCAATTGCTCTGTCAAGAATTAAAAGATTCTTTGGTCAAACAAATTTGAGTGTTGCGCAACATAGTGTTAATATGGCTAGAGTGTTTATGCACTTTGGAAATATGGAATATGCTAAACAAGCTCTCTTGCACGAAATTTCGGAAGCCTTTATGGGTGATCTAGCATCTCCACTTAAAGCAGCTTTCCCATTATTTAAAAGTATTGAAGAAACTCTAATAAAAAAAACATTTAGTTGTTATGGTTTAGAGTATCCGATGGCACAAGATGTTCATTTTCTTGATAAGCAAATCATGATTTATGAAGCTTTAGCGCATATGCCACGAAAAGAATATTGGCTATCACTTACTCATAAAGAGTTTACAGATAAACAAATATTTTCATTTAAATCAATAGTTGATTTAGATGCATGGAGTGAAGAAAAAGCTTTTAACGAATTTATGGATACAGCAAAAACGTTAAAATTAATATAAACAATAGTAATTAAGCTCATATAAGAGTTTTAACCCGCACGATTTAATCGTATGGCTAGGAACTCTTATGAGTACTCCTATGCCTATTTTTTAGTACAGGAGTACTTATTATGAAAACAAATAAAATAATTTTAGAGCCTACAACAATTCAGAATCACAACTTTTTAATGAAGATTTTTGAAATTACAAGCGAAGATTATTGGTATTATGCAAGAACAAGTATTACGAAAAATATATTGGACTATGTGTATTTACTTAAGAGTCTTAGTTGTGCAAAAGATATCTCTTTAAAACTAATGAAAGCTTTTCCAAAAGCTTCAAAAACACTTCATACACAAGATATCCATGATGATTTTGAGGTTAACTATGACATTAACTTCGATAGTTATGGTGAGTTTGAGTTTCCTTCTGTCAATCTAATAATTAAAAAAGCATTGAAGAATGTTGGTACTGATTTTGAAATAAAAACTCTTCCACATTATGTGGAATCTGAATCCGATTTTGAAACAGCGATAGAGCTAGTAAAATATGATATTTATACGTGTTATTCCAGTAAAGTGAAATGGATTGGCCACAATAAATTACTTGTTCTAAGCAATCCTTCATCAAATAAAAGTGTTATAAAATCTACAACATCTATGTATGGAACATACGGTGTAGACTACATGTAAAAACAAATAAGCACTCTTCGGAGTTCATAGCACATAGCTATTAAAGTTATGTTAAAGCTAGGACTCCGTAAAGGACTCCTATGCCTAATTATTAGTTTCGCTAGGAGGAACTTATGATCTTTATTGAAATTAATATAAAAGAAATTATTGGTATTGTTTTTATAATAATAGAAATGTTTCCAATTTTTTATATGTTCAAAGCATTATCATTAATCATGATAAGAAAAATATTTATTACTAAAGAAAAAATTTTACAAAGGTGTACTCACGATAGAAAGTATCGGAATAGGGTTGCATCTTTTTTGTTCTTTTTTGCAGATATGGGTCCTAATGTTTCAAGTTTCTCAGTTATTGCTATTTTTATAACGACCAAAGAAAATGTCTGGATTTTAATTATCGTATTTTTATGTGGTATAATAATGAAAGAGATTTTCAGAGAGTTTAAAAATAAATTCTATGAAGCAATTGAACAGAGGAATTCACAATGAGTACTTTTATAGGTTTCATAATATTAGGTTCAATCATCGGTTTAGGATTATTAGGAAACTATATCCTATCAGAAGACAAATCTAAACACCACTTCCAATAACAAACAGTAATCCCCTAAACTAAAACAACATTGTTGCTTTTTAATACTGATTAAGTTCAGAGGGATTTTTATTGTCAAATTTTTACTACTGTTGCCTATGGCATGAATCTATATTTATGCCATATGGCGTATAGTATACTTCATGACTAGCAGGTTCACTTTTATTTACGCGGTTACACCGCATAGCTAACTTGAGGCTTAATAATGTCAAAACTTATCACACACAAATTAGAGGATTTAATCTCTAATAATAAAGAAATCTTTCGTCAAGAACTAAAACAAGTCATTATGCCTAGTTTTACTGGTCTTGAAGAACCTAATAAGTATAGAAATATACTAATTAATACAATAGAGCAAGCCAAACGTTCTAGCCTACTTAAGCAAGCAGAGGTAGTTGCAGAAGCAACAGAATTTCTGGAACACAAAAAAAACAAATCATTGATAATTAGTGCAGAAATAGGAACAGGTAAAACTGACATGGCTGTAAAAATATCTTTATCTAAAAAACTATGTCCTGTATATATGATTGTTTGCCCACCTCACCTTGTTGATACTTGGACAGAGGAACTAGCAATAAACTATCGTAACCCTAAAGCTTATAAAGTAATTAGAGTTAAAAGATATGAAGACATAGCACCTTACGCAAAGCGCAACTTATGGGCTGATGGAGTTAAATACTATTTCATTATCACTAGAGAGAATTTAAAACTCTCTTACCCCAAAGAGATCGCAATAAATATCAAAAGAAGATATATAACTACAGAAAAAGAACTTGATGGTCAGACAGTAATGTTACAGCAGCTTATTAAAGTGGCTAAATGTCCTGAATGTGATTTAACGCTTAAAGAAGGAACAGAAAATCATATAGACCTTGATAAAATTCCTAGAAAGTGTGAATGTGGCTGTGCTCTTCGTCAATCTGACAGAAGTAAAAGTAAAAACCTACGGACTCGTGAAGCTGTTGCTGATTATATATTCAAAAATTTTACTAAAGGTAGCTACAACGTTATTTTAGATGAAATGCATGAATACAAAGGCGGTGATACAGGTCAAGGTAATGCTATAGGAAGATTAGTTGCAAATGCTCGTAAGACTATCGGTTTAACTGGTACGCTTATGAATGGATATGCTTCAAGTTTATTCTATCTGCTGTATAGATTGAATCCAAGACTTATGAAAAATGAGTTAGGGTTTGATTACAATCAAGTTAAAAACTTTGTAAGTGCTTATGGTGCTCACGAAGAAATTGTAGATGTAAAAGAAGTATCACATGAAGGAATTGTAACTCGTATGGGAGCAAGAATATCATTAAAAGAGAAGCCAAAAGTTTCTCCGCACATGCTATCTATTTTGATGGGTATGACGATATTTTTGAAACTTGAAGAAATTAAGATGCCTAACAACCTACAACTTCCTCCTTATGAAGAGATTGTAGATTTAGTTGAAATGGAAGAGGAACTTAAAGCTCCTTATATTAGTTACTTACAAGAAGTTACAAAAAAGATTAGAACTGACAAAAGGTTACTTGGTAACTTAGCAACAGATGCTATAGCTATTCCAGATATGCCTTTTACTCCAAGGTCTGCACAAGATGTTTGCTTTTACGAGCCTACAACTACTCGTGAGGATTTTGGTCTTACCAACAAAGAGAAGCGTTTAATTGAGAATGTCGGTAATGAGTTAGAGCAAGGTAGAGATTGTTTAGTTTATATAACTTTCTCAAACCAAAAAGTCGCTACTGACCTACTAGAAATTCTTAGTAATGCTTTTCCAAATAAAAAAGTACTGTTTTTACCATCAACTGTTCCAGCTGCTAAACGCAAAGAATGGATAAAGAATCACCCAAGTGATGTTCTTATCTGTAATCCTGAACTTGTAAAAACTGGTCTAACACTTTTAAACTTCGTGACTATTATCTTCTATGAGACTACTTACAATGTGTTTACATTGAAACAAGCAAGTCGTAGAAGTTGGAGAATCGGACAAACAGAAGATATCAAAGTTATCTTTATGGCTTACGCTGACACTCCGCAACATAAAGCTTTAGAGCTTATTGGAGCTAAAATTGGTGCGGCTAATAGCTTAGAGGGTAAATTTAGTGATGAAGGTGATCTATCTAGTATGGGCGATGATGATGATAACATTCAGTTAGCATTAGCTAGGTCTATTATAGGTGGAGATACGGCATCTAGAGATATCAAAATGACTAGCATTACGAACTTCGGTGGAGATAGAGATTGGAACAGCTTTGAGTTGTACTATGAATCTTTACTTAACGAGTTAAGTGAACAAAGAACCATGCAAGAAGAACTTATTGAAGCTGCAACTAAAAATGAAGAAGATGGAATATCTATTCATGATGGTCACGGTGGAACTAATCTTGCGAATATTTTTAATGTTACTCCAGGGGTGGAATTTAAAGAAGAGGTTGTAGATGCTGAAATTTTAACTAATGATAGCAACTATGGGTTTAAAGAGGGCGATATCGTATCAATATATGATGAGTCTTCAATATTCAAAACTTCTCCGGGAAATGCTCAACTCTATGTTGACTTACCATCTGGTCGAAAAGTATTTTTAAATAATTACACTGCTCCTAAATTTAGCTTCTCTGAGGAATCTGAAATCACTTTACCTATATCTCTTAAAAATATGATTAATACATTTGCTGAAAAGCTTTTGGAACATCATAACAGCGGAGATTTATACGGTGGGATTGAGAGTACTTCTATTGGAAAAAATGGAAAAGAGAGTGTAGTTACATCAACAGTTGGTGCATATCAGCTTTTTGAAATGAATGATAGCTATAAGAATGGGGAACTGTTTGGCTTGGCTGTTATTTATGATAGATATGACGATAACCAAATCGCTTACATTAAAGTAGACAAAGTTTATAACGATGGCGATGTACCATTTCAAACAGAGTGCAAAGCTATGGGCTTTAGCGTTAATGTTTTGAAATATATAATGGAAGAGAGCAATAGCAATGTTGCTGGTCTTACTAAAGTATTAACTACTCATTTTCAAGCTAGTTCTGTAACGGAAAAAAGTTTAAAAAGAGTCGTAAAAAAATCAGAAACGAAAGATGAAAGCGAAGATACACAATCCCTTTTCTACTATGTTGGTAAAAGTAAAAAACAGAAAAAAATTGAAGTAAAAGCTTCTAATAATCTTTTTGATGTAATACCTGATGCAGACATGGTAAGTGGTGGTGTTCAATTAGCTTTTGCTTTTTAAGGAAAAAACATGCAAGAAAAAATCAATAGATTAGCATTTAGTAGTACGCAAATAAATAGAATTGGGAATATGACACCAAAACAACAAGAGACATTAGCCATAATAAGCGGGGCTCTTGCTATTGACTGTTTATATATTTTTAGTGATTTTGAAGGCGAACACCCTTTAGGTGATTACTATTGCGATATAGCTACTAGTCTTAGAAAAAAGACTAATATTACAGAAGATAAATATCATTATCTTTGTGGAAAATTAGGCTTAATGGAGCTAGATGAAATTATAGATTTTATTATAAAAATCACATAGATATTTAACAGTTCCCTATAAGGGCAATATACATTTAGTATAGAGGCCCTTATGGGAACTTCTATGCTTATTTTTTAGGAAATAACATGCAAACAAATATTTTAAACATTATCAAAACTCACATAGTTGGAGAATTTTTCAGTGCGTCTCATACGCTAGACAATACTCATGCGTTTGATTTCTTTTTAAACGCTGATATTGATTGGCTTCCAAGTGTTAATCATAGTGCTTTTGGTACAGAATGGGGATACACGGTATGTGAACAATATGAAGATGAAAATGTTAGAGGTATAAGAAACTTAATGCGTTCTCAACTAGAGGATTTATTAAAGCTTCAAGATACTATTAAAGAATCAAATGTACTAGATTGTAGCATTGAAGATGTAGAAGATGATGAACGCATAATGTGTGAATTAAATTTAACTGCATTTGAAATTGCTAGACTAGGAAGAGATGCGCTTTATCGAATGGCTGAGGAAAAGTTTATGAAAGTAGGCTTGTGCTTGGAAGTATCAGTAATGCATCTTATTCCTATTAAAATCGAAGAACATACAGTTACATATAATGCCATACCTATAAGCTATGTGAGAACATGGTCTAATGGTGACATTTCAAAACATATAAACAATGAGTGCATTACCCCGTTATTTGAGAGTCTTTTGACTTTTAATGAAGGAGTAGAATGTAAACATTGCCCTTATGACAGCAAGACGCTTATCATGCTTCCTCAATCTTTTGATACCGAAAGGATAGACAAGAGAATGTGTGAGCTAAAAACCAATGTTGCGACATATAGAGACAAGATTTATCTTGTTGGTGTTCGTGATAGCGGTTATGCTCTTTGGGAGTGTGAAGTTAAGTAATATCGCATAAATTAACAATTACTAAATAAACAGGCATTAGCCACGAATAGAGACTATTTCTATGTGGCTAACGCTACTATAGTATTCTCTTTTTTGTGGCTTAAACATATCTAGTGGCTTAATTACCACTTATTTTTAGTACACATAAGGAGATACCGTGGGTGCTTATTTATATTACACAACTAACTCTAATCCAGAGGACGTACAAAACTATCTATTGGAAATAAATCAACTCAATATGAAGTTGATAGACGAATTAGATGAACAAGGGATATTTATAACTTGCTCTAAAGACGATAGCTTTAACAAATATGCTACAGGGGACATTAAAACTTCTTATGGTTCCGTAAGTGCTAAGTTTGAAGAAGCGGGTTATGCTGAATCTGATTTATTAGAAATGTGGACTATGATTTTTGAACAACTCAATGAGAGGTTTGAAATGAAATACTTTGCAAACTCTTGTGCATTTAGTGAAAAAGAACATTATTTCTCTTTAGAACAAATGAAAAGAATCACCAATAACGGTAAATTGCTTTCTGGTAAAACATCAAAAAGTGATAGAGCTAGAGAGTTGTATGGTAAATACCTTAAACTTTTTAGTGAACCGGAAGATGAAATTTTTAACATTGCTATCGTAAAAGACAAGGACACTGTTCTTGTTGATGGTATATGGAGAGAAGTTGAATTTATCGGCTACTGTGAAAAATATAGACTGAAACATTTTAAAGATCAAGTGAATGGTTATATAGATGAATTAGTTGATAAAATAAAAGGACATAGAAAATATGTTCCTAAGATTAGATATGGCGGTGCTGTTTCAGATATTGAAGCATACATCGTTGATAACGGTACATTAATCTACCTTGAGACTGTTGGAACTGAAAACATGGTTAAATCTGTGACTTCTGTTTTAATGCAAGGTAGAGTGATAATGAATGATATAACAGTCGATGCATCTTTTGGTCTTTTCAGTATCAACAAAGCGGGCAATAAAAGAAAAATGACAAGTCTTGATGATGGTTTAGCACATGCTATCCTTTATCACTCTCCTAGCATTAGCGACACTGATTTCAGTGTTCTGATTGGTAGAGATAAAAATGAGTTATTAACTTCTTTTTCCGCTTGGTTAGAGAAGTCTCAACCACTTCCATATCCTAAAGAACTTACAGAAGAAATTTACGCAAAGCTCCAAAATAATGAAAAACTAGAAGAACTTACTTCGTTAAACATCGAGGCAATTAAAGTTGATTTATCTGTTTTGGAAGAAGAGTGTTATGACTTACAAGAAATAATATTAGAGGTATGCAAAGAGCACAATTTAATTGATGCAAATGCAAAACCTTTAAAAGAAGATGCCCCATTACCAAAATCCCCTTATTTGAAACCTTCACAAGTTCAAAAAATCTTTAGCACACTTAAGAGTATGCCTAAGACTTATGCGCTTAATGGCGTAGAGATAAAGCCCATAGGATTAAAACTTTTTAGTCCAAATATGACTTTATACATTACAGAAGCAGATATTGGTGACGAAGGTAATGAGTTTAATAATATGCATACACAATGTTATGGTTATATTGAAAATGAATCTGATCCGCAAATGAGTGAATGGGGTTACATAGACGTACCTTATTACTTAGAGCTTGGAATTAAAGTTGGAAAAATTGGCAATGTAGACATGATAGGTGGATTTGAACAAGATTTGCACTTTGATGATATGCACATAACATCTAGTGGAACAATACTAGATACAAATGAAATAAAAGAGGTAGCGTAATGTACAAATTTACAGCAACACAATATAGTAATTGCTTGTCCGAATGGAGAGCCAGACAGTTTTTTGCAAAATATACTCACTGATGCTATTAACTATAAACTTAGTGAAGTATATGATTGCGGTACTGTTACTGTTAATGATGTTGATTATGATTGGGAAATTCAACTTCTTGAAATCTACGCTGTTTTTGAGAGTTTTGAAAAATGGTGGTATAACGAAGGAAGTGGTTTTGTTCCCGATTTAAATGAGGACACAGAAGAGTTCATGAAGAGAGTAACTAAGATAGCCTGGTTAAATGGAGCATATATAGAAATGCACGTAATGTTTGAAAATGAAATTGAAATTACTTTCATGAACAGACCTAGCTTAAAAACAAAAGAGAAAATACTTATGGATATTCATTATGAATTAAAGCGTTCTAAGAAATCTGGTTCAGAACTGATAGACGATACTGTTTATTGTTGGAAGATTAAAGAGCCTATAGGTTTTTATCTAAAAGAGAAAATTAAGATACTTGAAGAGAAAGAGGAAGTGTTCTTTGAACATAACCAAAAGCTTTATCAAGTGTTACTCCGTAGTGATGGCGATTATGAATACAATGAATACGACCTAGAAGACTTTGCAAGTGGAGACACTTTAGAAGGCGAAGGTGGTGTTTGTTCTGGTTCTGCTCGTGATGCAATCTTTACAGCTATTGGAGAATAATAATGAAAGAAGAAACTTGCTGCTGTGATAACTGCGGAACTTTAGAAAAGTTCTACGTCATGACACAATGCCATACATGTGGATACATTGGACCAAAGGTTTTGAAAAAAGACACTTAATACAATGTACCTATAAAATAAAATAGTAATTAAACTCAAAAAGAGTTTTTAACCCGCACGATTTAATCGTATGGCTAGGAACTCTTTTTGAGTACTCCTATGTCTAATTAAACCTAGTCTTAGGAGACTTATTATGAATTTTGAAACAAAAACAAAAGAGATATACATAGATATTCTTGGAAGCAGACACGACAAAGAGTTGGACTGTGAAAGAGAAAATCAAAGAATAGAATTAGCCATTAGAGAAAAAATTGAAGAATGTTTTGTTTTTTTTGAAGACAACAAGTTGGACAAATTATCAACTACGCAGAAAATAGTTAAGACTTTCGAGTTTGATCTTAGTTCTGGTTTTGATTTAGTTCAATTTTAAAGGCTGATTTTATGAATAGTAGAGATTTCTTGAAGCCTAAAAACTTCAAAATAAAACCACAAAGTCTAAGTTTTGAATCGGTCAAATTTATGACAGATTTAGAAAAAAAGAAAATATACATAAACTTCGTAAAACTTCTAAACAATCATTTCAAGCGAACGCTTTTCAAAAAAAATCTATATGAACATTTCCATTTACATTGTGGCTTCATTGCTCACTATGACATTCATGGGTTCTATGGAGAGTATTTTGAAACTGCAGCTAGTTATCACTTTAATGTAAATGACTATTCAAATCCTATGCACGAATGCGGTGGAAATTTGAATCAGAAGTCTACGTTATCACATGGAGAGCAATTCTATGCAATCTATGAAGAGATTAACGGCACTAGAAACGGTCTTGGAGAATTCTATGACACATTAGGTGGCAATATGAATTACGGAGCTTATAGCGATTATTCAGACTTAGACGATGCAATTAAAAATGCCTTTAGTGAGTACATGGAAATTTGGAGAGACGAAATCAAAAAAGCTATTAAAGCTTATGACGAATTCTCAAAAGATGGAAGAGTTGCTGAACTAATAGCTCAAAAAGAAAATATAGCGAATGAACAAAACAGATTAAATGTTTCTCATGCACAAATCGAAGAAGAATTGATTAAAGAAGCAAACGCTTCTAAGGTTGAGACTAAAACGGTAAGTAATGATACGCAATTAAATCTTTTTGATTTTGTAGCTTAATAGAAAGGTTTATAAAATGACTGAAAATCAAGATATAGCAGTAACGAAAAAGCTTAAAACTTCGCATTGGAACTACTTAGGAGACTGTGGAAATTGGAAAGTTTATGAAACATGTGAATGTGTTTTGTTTGCTGTTTCAAAGGTTTCTTATGATGTTTTCTTTGATGAAGAAGAAGAGTTTATAGTTTATTAGCATAACAAAACAATAGGATTTGATTTTAATCATTTCCTTCTTAAATAAAGGAGTCAATTATGACTTACGAAATGATAATTAAAGTTGCTAGTGATAGCCGACCTGTGAACAATTTGGATTACAACAATCCAATAGGAGCATAAGATGGCAAGATTAGCAAGTGAAACAAAAATGGGCTTTTACCAAACCTCTCTATTAACAATAAAAAAAGTAATGGATGCAAGTGTTATCTTTCCAGAAGATAAGACTGTTTATGCTTTAGATTGTTGTGCGGGCAAAGGTGAAGCTATTGAAATGTTAGGTGCTGAATATGGTTGTAATACTTATGCAGTTGAACTTGATGAAGATAGAGCAAAGATTGCTACTGCTAGAAACATTAATACTGTACTAAACGCTGATGCCTTAAGTGGTGTTCGCAAAAGCAATCATTGGGTAGGACTTAATTTTTTAAATCCTCCTTATGATGTTAGTGCTAGTGGTTCTCGTTTAGAAATAGACTTTATTGAAAGATGGGGTTTAACTACAGCAATTGGCGGTGTTTTAATCCTTGTGATTAATCCATCATCTGCGAATGAGAAAATGGCAACAGCATTAAGAGTACAAGGTTATAGACCTATGTTTTCTTTCTACGATCCAGAAAATGATGATTATAAAAGATTCGGTCAATTCTTTATGGTACTGCACCAGCAGCTTCCAAGTTTTAGAGCAAGTTTAGATAAGTTTTATAGCTTGTTTGATAATGCTTTAAATATAAATGATGATATCGAGCTTGAAAAAATCAAGATTAGAACCGGAGTTGAACCTCAAATGCTTAAAGAGATTCATGTCCCTCGATGGAAGATTGAAAAACATCTATCTGGTTCAAGACTTAAAAAACTATTTTTTGATGAATTAAGAAGCTATGGTCTAAGCACTAAAGCTATCGCCCATCCAAACGAAGGACAATCAGCTTTATTAATAGCTAGTGGAGTATTAAACAAGAAGATCAACTTAGCCAATGGCGATGCTGTGATTCTTAAAGGTTCTTCTACTAAGTTTAAAAAAGATGTTGCTCAGATGAATGAAGAAGGTGAAGTTAGTTCTGTAAAAAGAATAGATGCATATAAAACAGTTGTTTACGGACTTAATTTAAGTCACGGACAATTTGTTAAATACGAGTAAGGAAAAATAATGAGAGATTTTATAAAAGGAAGCTCAGTAGGTGACATTAATTGTTCAACGGAAATTTTATATATAAAGGAATCAAAATGAGCTATATAAAAAAAATAATAAAAGCTCCAAATCTAAAAGTTAATGCTCGTGAGCATTTCTTAGTGAAAGGGCTTAAACAACCGTTTGATGTAAGTGCTATTATTCCTATATATTTACATGTTAGTGAAAATCTCAAAAAAATTGAGAGAGATACAGACATGGAAATGGATATTGGTAGAGCGACAATTATTTATTCTGTTGACAAGCATAATACTATTCATTTAATATCTGGATGGGTTGGAAATAGAAAAAAAGCTACATAATAGTAGTGCAAGGAAAACATATTGAATAATTTAACTCAATAAGAGTTTTTAACCCGCACGATTTAATCGTATGGCTAGGAACTCTTATGAGTACTCCTATGCCTATTTTTTAGTACAGGAGTACTTATTATGGATAATTTAACAAAAGCACAACAAAACGCAATGACTGAAATGTATTATTTTTCAATAGAACGACCTAGAATCATCAGTAAAAAAATTAATGATATACTTAATCGTGATTGTCTCAAACATTTACCTTTGGCATATAGAATTAGTAATGATGAAGCTAAACAGCTATTTCCAGAAATGGAAATATATCGTGACTATGGAAATGCCGAACAAGGTTTAGTGCTGAGTTTTGAAGAAATTGAAAATGAAACAGAAATGGATTATTGCGTTGAACATGACAGTTTAACTCAATGGTTACCATTTTAAGGATGTGACATGAGTTGTACAATAAAAGAAAAAGTAAGTTCTTCATTCAAGGAGCTTGACTTATTAAAAAAACATTTTGATTTTGTAGAAGTTGAGAAGTATGATAAGTATCATCTTTTAACTCTTAAAGACAAAGCAAAAAAAGACAATTACGATTGGATAGTTTGGTTGCAATTAAAAATAGCATACTCTGATACAAACTCATGTGCTAAAACTTCAAATGACAAACTTCAAGGAGCATGTAATAATGTTCTTGATTGGATTGACATTCTAAAGAACTTTGAAAAATCTGATGAAGGCAAGCAACTTAGCTTATTCGAAGAGGAGAATGAAGAATTCTTAGAAAAAGAACCAATTTCACCACAAGGCGGAGAAGATAATAGTTGGGGTAAGTATTTCAGAGAATGTAACAGAGTTAGAAAAAGCAACTTAATGAAGCAATATAGCTTTTTTGAGTTATTTAATGATAATAGTGCTTGGTGGTCCTATAATGATAATGATTTTATACCGCTCTTACCAAAGTCAAATGAAGAAATGATTGAACTCGTTAAAGATGCTATCGTAAGAGGCACTAATAGCGAAGAAGGTCATGGAAGGTTTGATGATTATTGGTGGGATGATGAATACAATTATATTACAAGAGATGGAGCGTTGAGTGACATAGAATTACTAAGTAGGGTTTTAGGACAAGTAAGACTTTATCTAGTCCCTTACAAGAAATATTTTTATGTTTATACAGACGATTCATACACTAATCATTGCAACATAGAAAGAGAAGGAAGAACCGATTATCGGTTTTGGTTTGATGGTCGAAAGATTCATGGTGATTCTTGGTATAAAAGAGAGATGCCTGTTTACGACCTTAACAATCCTGACTTTATGCTATGGCTTAGAGAGTATTTTAATGTTACTTACAAAGAAGTGATTAGTGATGAAGATATACTTAAAGAGAACCTTAATGGTTTATTCCAAAGAGTATTGCCTGAGTCATTTGATTTTCTAAGTGAAATTAAAAATGCAAAAAATTTTAAAGTGTTCAAAGCAAGAATGAATGCAAATGCGACTTTAGGTAATGGTGGTGGTTCTAATTTTTCCATTGATGGATTTAGTGGTTCATATTCCCTATATAAAGGTCGCAAAGGTGATGTTCTCACTATTGAGCAAAACATTGAGCATAGAATTGCTTTAAACAGAAACATAGAAGGCTTAGAAAAAAGTAGTTGCAGAGATAGTTCAGTATATGTATATAAATTGAACTTTGATGAAGCACTTGAAAAAGTCTACGAATTAATGAAAGTTGAAACTATAAGACAAACAACAATGTTTGATTTTATAGATGCAGCTTAATAACTACAAACACAAATAGAGCTTAACCGCCCTATCCACAAAAATAAAACTCCCTTTTAAAACATTTACGAAAACTTCCAAAGTAAAAGTAAAAGTACAAGATACTGATACCGACATTTATGTAGGATCACTTTAATACAAGCAGAGTAGTAATTGTTTTGATTGGAAACAAGGAATATATTATGAAAATTACAGTGCCTAGAGATAACCTATTAAACGCAGTTTCAATCGCAAATACATTTATGCCTATTGAAGGTGAATTTAACGGAAAGATTGTAATGGTTGGCGTTAATGGAAAAATCGAAGTAAAATCTACAGATATGATACAGTCAATTATCCTTAAAGATATAACATTTATTTCTTCGGACCTGACTGTTGATAATTTTACTGCTTTTTCTATAGATGGAAAGAAACTCTTAACTGTTTTAAAAGCAGCAAAGACAGAGGAACTTACATTGCACATATTAGATAGCAGAATAGAAGTTAAGAGTGGACGTTCTACTGTTAAAATTGATATTCTTGCTGAGACTCAAGATGTGACAATTTCAAATGGAAGTGGTAGTAATTTTGATATTAGTGAAAATATTGCTAACTTCGAGCAAGTAATTCATGCAGTAGGAAATAAAAATCCTAAACATGAACTAAATGGTATTCTCTTGCAAATAAAAGATGGTATTTTTAATGTTGTTGGCACAGATACTCGAAGACTATCTTGTATTACTACAAATACAAATTTACCAGACAAAGAAGTTATTGTTCCAAAAGATGGTATTAATACGATTGTAAAGCTATTTAAAGGTTTTACTATTTCTGCTGAGATAGATGATACTACATTAGCCGTACATACAGAGAATATTAGTTATCAAACAAAACTTATAAATGGTAAATACCCTAATTGGGAAAGTATTGTTCCTAAATCTGTTAAACAAGCAGTTACAATTAATAGATACTCCTTATCTTCAATGCTTCAAGAAGCCAAACTGTTTGATGATAATGTTATTATTAAAATAAAAAATGGAGAGATCCAATTAAAAGACATTAATGGAGAAACAAATATTGTTGATTTATTTACAGATGAAAATACAAATCTTGTTTTCACAATTAATGCAAAAAATGTATTAGAATTTCTTTCTTCTTTTCAAGAGGATGAACTTCAAATAGGATTCAATGGAACAAATTTACCTGTAATCTTCAAAGCAAACAATAACTATAGAGAAATTGTAATGCCTGTTGTAATGCAAGAAGATGTAGAGGAAATGGAAGATGAAAAACAAGCTGCCTGATATAGAATTTAATAAGCTGTTTAGATTTTTCCTCGATAAAAAAGGCATTAAAAAAGAGTTTAGAAAAACCAATTATGGTTATAGAACTTATGATAATACTTGGAAATTATTTACGAATAGTTTATCAATAACATTTACAAAGCCTGTTAAGGTATACAATGGTTATGATTATGACAATTCGTATGAAGAGACTAAATATATAATAGAACAAGTACCTCAATCGGTAAATGTTCATTTTGTGTATAAGAAGATTTTTTAAGCGTTGCTCTTATGAGCTTCGCTTCACGAAAAAACATTTGTTTTTCCTCTTTAGAGGTTTTCCATTTATCATTTTTAACTTCACTCAATTTACCACTTGCTTTTTTTATGAAATATAAATCACCAAGTTAAATTTACTACTTTGTTGTCATAGAATAATTTTCTGAACAAGATTCAATACCATATTCAATAGTATTAATGTTAAAATGCTTAGCGATTTTCTCATTAATTGAAGAGGCAACCTCATTCAAAATACCTTCTGTTTCTTTAAGAACTTCACCCTCTTCTAAAGTAAAGGCAAGTATCGTTCTATTTTCTGTATCTACATCTATCGCAATATTATGTTCATGGATCATCAACATTATTTACAACCTTTTTCTATCAATTTTTTAAGTGGCTCACCTGCTTTAAATTTTGGAATGATTTTGTCTTTAGTAGTGTATGTCTTATCTGTACCTGGTACTTTTCCTGTTCTACCATATAGAGTTCTTGAATAAAACCCACCAAAACCAACAAGAGTCACGTTTTCTCTTTTTTCCAAAGATGCTGTAACTGCTTCTGTAAATGCTTTAATAGCTCTTTCAGCTTCTGTTTTAGTTTTGTAATTAGCCTTGTTTTGTATTAATTCAACAAATTGTTTTTTATTCATTTTATTTTCCTTGCTCTTTTATCATGTCTTTTATATCGTAGTATTTGTCTTTATTTTTGAAAACTTCATCTTGAAATACCCAACTATTGTCTTTGTTTATAACGCAACCATCATAATGGATATCCTGTTCTTTATTAAAACTCTTTATAAGTTTATTTCTTATATTTTCTTCTCTCTTAACTTTTTTATTGAGACTCCATGTCTTAATAATCCAAGCAACTATTAGTAAAAGAACAATCAATATTATATTCTTTATAAACACTTCTTTTAAATCCATTATTATCCTTTAAATTATAATTGAGTATTTTCTAACATTAAAAATTTTTAATGTCATGCCAACAATAGAGTCAAAAAATATATTGTATATGTTACGGATAAAATTACATCCCCCTTTACTCTTGCATATACATAAATGCCCTACTTTGCTTTTTAACTAACTATTTTCTTTTTCTCTTTTATTAGTTCATCAATGCATGAACCCAACATAATTGGAGTTATTTTACTATCATTGTCCATATCTAAATCAATTACCATTTTTTTAAGATATTTTATACTATCTGGCAATAATGGTATTCTATTCGTTATTTTCTCTTTACTATTCTCTTCTGCCATGATTATCCTTATTTATTAATATTTTGATAATTGTATCATATTTTTAATATTTTTCATGAAAAAATTCAAATTAAGCTATTTGTATGTTAAATTCAAATTTATCCCATCTTTATTGAATATTATACTTATAATGATACATAATAATATATTAAGTAATAGACTTATTTCTTTATGATAGTGCAAGTTATGTAAAATATACGTTTTAACTATGGTACATAATGCACATTATGTACCATTTATGATATAATGCTTTTCTGACATTAGAAATAGGGCATTGTTAGTGGTTTATATATTATACTATATAGTTATTTATTGGCTTAATTATGTTTAATTTGTAAAAAAATCTGTTTTATTGATTAAGTACTCGATATATTGCCAAATTCTCAATAAATTAATAATTTCAAGGCTTTTTTATATTTTTTGTAATGTATTAGCTTTATTATTAAAATAATCATAAAATTAAATATTTTTAGTGAAATTGAAAATATATTATTAATACTTTCATTATTTAAACTTGACTTTATTCAATATAAAAAGTATGTTAATTCAAAAGATGTACAAAGTAAACAAAATACTTTACTTTTGTACTAGAT
>NZ_JADGFC010000031.1 GCF_016744025.1 Sulfurimonas sp. | reverse complement strand
ATATTATAAAGTAAAAAAAAAAGGTTAAGTTTCATGAAACATAATAAAATTTTTATTTTTATTCTTATTTTTATTGTATATATATATATTATATATTCTACATATACAGAAAATAGAGCCTATCTCCTTAAAAAGGTAAAGAATAATCAAATTAAGTTAGTTCATGCTTATAAAGAGAAGTTTGATGAGAGATTAGTAGCGTTAAAAAGAACAATTGAAACAATGGGAAAAAATTTAGTTTTAAAAGATAGAAAAAAAGATTTTAATGCTATAAAAGAAACTTTATCCATTACACTAAATTCAGGGGCAGGATTTAAAAGTATATATATTGGATATCCAGATGATTATATTATTTCTGGTTTAAAAGATTGGTTTTATACAGATGATTATTTTTCGACAAAAAGACCATGGTATAAAGAAGCTGTAAAAAATATGAAAACAATTATTTCAAAACCTTATATTGGTTCTCCTGGATTTGAAGATAAAATTTATATAAGTATTGCATCTCCCATTTATAAAAATAAAAAATTATTGGCTGTTATGTCGAGTGATTTAGAACTTGAAATAGTTCAAGAAGAAGTATCAAGACTATTTTCTCCTGAAAAAGGTTTTGCTTTTTTAATGACAAAAGATGCAGACGTAATTACACCATCCAATAAGTTAGGGATAGATTTTGAAGATAAGAAACTAAAAGAATTTTTATCTTCATTTACTCATACAAAAATTGGTGAAAGAAAATTTATTATAAATGATAAGTCATATATATTTACATATGAAACTTTAAATAATAGTGATTGGTTTTTTATCTCTGTTCTTGATGAAAAAAAGATCTATAAAAACCTTAATCATCAACTTTTTATGAATTTACTTGCTTTTTTTGTTCTATTTATTTTTGGATTTGGAACAATAATATTTATGTCAATAACACAAAAAAAACTTTATGAAAAACTCTTGCTTTTGGGACATTTTGCAAAAAGTCCAACTTGGGGAGTATTATTAACTGATAAAAATGGAAAAATTATATTTATCAATAAAGTCTTTGAAAAAGTTTTTTCCTTAAAAAGTAAAAGCTTATATAATAAACCTTTAGATTCAATTATTGATATATTAAAATGTAATAACTCAAATAAAATATCATGTTTTCAGGATATAAAAAACAATCTTCTTAAAATGAAATCATACTCACTTGAAAAAGAAGGAAAAATTTATAGAGTTCAAATAACTCCACTACTAAATAAATTTCAAGAAGACTTAGAAGGTGCTATATTTACCATAAATGACATAACACATGAACAAGAATTAGAACAAAAAGAGATAGAACAAGAACAAATTCTAATTCAAAACTCTAAAATGGCAGCTTTAGGAGAAATGGTTAGTGCTATATCTCACCAATGGAGACAACCGTTAAGCACCCTTCTTTTATTAATTAGTAATACACAAGAAATCATAGAAAAGCAAAACAATCACAAAGCAAATAACTATCTAACTAGAGCAAGAAACAATATTGAACTAATGAATGAAACTATAAATGCTTTTAGAAATTTTTACAAAGAAGATTTTGGAAAAGGAAAATTTGATTTAGTTGATATTATAAACGAGATAATCTTAATAACCTCCCCTCAAATGCAAATGAATGGTATAGAATTAAACTTTATACATGATGATAATAGATACCAATGCGAAAGCTATCCATCTTATATAAAACAAGTTTTAATTAACTTGATAGGAAATGCTAAAGATGAATTAGCAAAAATATTAAAAGACAAACCTCTTTATGAGGCAAATATAAAGATAATACTATCAAGAAAAGATACTTTCTATTTAGTAAGTGTAGAAGATAATGGAAAAGGTATATCTGATGAGAACAAAAATAAAATTTTTGAACCATTCTTTACTACAAAAGGAGAACAAGGCACAGGAACTGGACTTCACTTATGTAAACTTTTAGTTGAAAATAAAATAAATGGCAAATTTATACTTGATAACTCAAAGAATCCAACTAGATTTATGATTGAGATAGGAGCATTAAATGTATGAAAAAGTTAAAGAGCTTCTTATTAATAAAAATATTTTAATAGTTGAAGATGAAATAGATTTAAGAGATATTATGTTTGAGTCGATTCAAGAGTATGTTAATGAAATTTTTGTTGCAAAAAATGGACTTCAAGGATTAGAACTTTTTCAAGAAAAAAATATTGATTTAATAATATCAGATATACATATGGCTAAAATGACGGGACTTAGAATGAGTCATGAAATACGAAAATTCGACCCTTTTATTCCTATTATATTTTTAACTGCTTATGATACAGATAAAAATATGCTCGAAGCAATAGAAGTTAAAAGTAGAAGTGTGTTAAAAAAACCATTTGATAAAAAACAACTACTTGTATCTATGATGTTAGCTATGAATTCATTTAAAGAGGAATTTACACTATATAACTTATCACATGGATATGAATATAATGCTGATACTAAGGAGCTAATTTTAGATAAAAAAATTATTTCTTTAACAAAAAAAGAGCAAAGACTCTTGGAATTACTTTTAAAACATAAAGAACATTCAGTTTCATTTTCTTTAATAGAAAATTATGTATGGATGGAAAATGGTGCAACGCCTGACGCTATTAGAATGTTTATTAACAAACTACGTAAAAAAATTTATCCTGAACTTATTCAAAATATTCAAGGTATTGGGTACAAACTCACAATAAAATAAACAACTTCAAAAGATTATACTTTAATTATTCTTTCCTCATATAATTCCTTTAGTAAGAAAATTACAAATCGCTAGAGGAGGTTGATTGTGGTTAATAAATCAACAATCAATTCATTATTCATCTTAGGAACTATAACTTTCGTTTCAGTAAATGGTGCTGTAAGAAAATGAAAGCACTATATATAGTTTGTATGACATCTAACATTAACATAAAGAATGGAGCAATCATGAAAAAAAGCGGGATTATTTTAAGTAGCATAATTCTTTCAAGTTCATTACTTTTTGCAGGAAAAAGTAGTTTTATAAATCAAGATACAAAAGTATTTATGAAATCAGATGCAAAAAAAGAAATTGGAAAAATTGATACAGCTACACCTATTGAAGTATTATCTTCAATAGGTAACTTCAGGGAAATAAAAGTGACTGGATGGGCCAGTTATGGTTTCGAAAATGTTCTTTTTAAAGATATAGGACAAAGAATTTTTTATTTAGTTTTAAAAGATAATAAAACTAAAAAAGCTAAAGAACTAGCAAAAGGAACAGATTCATTTGGTTCAGAGTGGAGAAAAGTTTCTTATAAGGTATGGGTAAATAAAACATCATTAAGTAAAAAAATTAATGATATCGATAAAAAAGGCCAAGAATTATTTGCAAGTAGATGTGGTGCTTGTCATGCATCTCCTGAAGTACAACACTATACAGCAAACCAATGGCCAAGTATTATTGAAGCTATGAAGCCAAGAGCAGGTTTATCTTCACAAGAAGCACAGTTTATAAATAAATATTTACAAAGAAAAACAGTAAAAGGATCAAATCATGAGTAATATAAAAAGAAGAGATTTTTTAAAAGGCAGTAGTGTAGCAGCTAGTGCATTATTAATAAATAATTTATCTGCTAATAGTCTAATTAGTGGTCCTATAGCAAATCAATCAAATAAAATTAGTGGTTCTCACTTTGGAGCATTTAGAGCACATATTAAAGGTGGTCAGTTTACAGGAGTAACTCCATTTGAAGATGATCCTTTACCATCACCTATGATTAATGCTCTACCAGATAGAACATATTCAAAAACTAGAGTTGAATATCCAATGGTAAGAGAAGGTTTTTTAAAGGATGGACACAAAAGTGATACATCAAAAAGAGGATCTGATAAATTTGTAAGAGTAAGTTGGGATAAAGCACTTGAATTAGTTACGTCAGAGATAAAAAGAGTTCAAAAAGATTATGGATATAAGAGTATTTATGCTGGAAGTTATGGATGGTATTGTACTGGTAAACTTCATAACCCTCAAACTGTAATGAATAGAATGATGAAAATTTCAGGTGGATATGTAGGAAGAATTGGTGATTATTCAACAGGAGCTGCTCAAGTTATTTTACCCCATGTTGTTGGAAGTATCGAAGTATATGAACAACAAACATCTTGGCCATTAGTTTTAAAACATGCTAAAAATGTTGTCTTTTGGGGTGCTAATCCTATGGTTACTTGTCAAATAGAATGGGATGTAGCTGGTCATGGTGCTTTTCCTTATTTAGAACAATTACAAAAAGCTCATAAAAAAGGTGATATTAACGTATATTCAGTTGATCCTATGAGAAATGACACTGCAATGTATTTTGATTCAACAGAGATAAGACCAAAACCTAATACAGATGTAGCAATGATGCTAGGAATGATGCATTATTTACATACAAGTAATCAATATGACAAAGAATTTATCCAAAAATATACTGTTGGATTTAAAGATTTTGAAGATTATTTATTAGGTAAAATAGATAAAACTCCAAAAACACTAGAATGGGCTTCTAAAATTTGTGGAGTTAAAGAAAGTGTTATCAAAAAATTTGCTCAGACATTAAAAGATGAAAAAAGTATGTTAATGGCTGGTTGGGGTGTTCAAAGAGCAGATCATGGTGAACAATTTCACTGGACTTTAGTTACATTAGCTTGTATGTTAGGTCAAGTAGGTGTTCCAGGTTGTGGATTTGGATTTAGTTATCACTATTCAAATGGAGGAACACCAAGTGCTGATGCTCCTGGATTAGGTGGTATTTCTACAAATATAAATAGTAATAAGAATGGTCCGTGGAAAGAATATAAGCCTTATAATATTCCTTGTGCAAGAATGGTTGATATGATATCAAATCCAGGTAAAAGTATTGATTTTAACGGTAGAAAAATTAAATATCCAGAAATTAAAATGGTTTATTGGACAAGTGGTAATCCATTCCACCATCATCAAGATAGAAATACAATGATAGAAGCTTGGAAAAAACTAGAAACTTTTATTGTTCATGAACCATTTTGGACACCTACTGCTAGAATGGCAGATATTGTACTTCCTGCAACAACTGAAATTGAAAGAGATGATATAGAAGTTATAGGTGATTACAATAGTAGTCATATTATTGCAATGAAAAAAGCAATTGATCCAATTAAAGAGTCTAAAGATGATTATGAGATATGTAGATTAATTTCTAAACGATTAGGATATGAAAAAGAGTTTACTGATGGTAAAGCAACTCAACTTGATTGGATAAAAGAATTTTATGAAACTTCAAAATCACAAGCAGAGCAAAAAGGCGTTAAAATGCCGTCATTTGAAGAATTCTGGGAAAAAGGTTTTGTTAAGTTTAACGTAAAAGAAGAAGATAAAAATTTTACAAGATATGAAAAATATAGAAACAATCCTATGTTAAATCCTTTAGGAACACCATCTGGTAAGATTGAGATTAGTTCAAGAGTAATTAAAAAATTTAATTATGATGATTGTTTACATTATCCAAGTTGGATAGAACCTACAGAATGGCTTGGTTCAAAAGAATCAAAAGATTATCCATTACATATTTTATCTCCACATCCTAAGTATAGATTACATTCTCAGTTGTCAAATACATGGCTTAGAGATTTATATGAGGTAAAAGGAAGAGAACCTATTTGGATTAGTCCTAAAGATGCTAAAAAAAGAGGTATAAAAAATGGTGATATTGTTAAAGTATATAATAAGAGAGGTTCAACATTAGCCGGAGCAATTGTAACTAATAATGTACTTTCTGGTGTTGTGAGAATAGAAGAAGGTGGGTGGTATGATCCAGAAGAACCAGGAAAAGATAAAACAATGTGTATACATGGAGATGTTAATCAGTTAACCATTGATAAAGGTTCTTCAAAATTAGCACAAGGAAATATCGCTAATACAGCTTTAGTAGAAATTGAAAAATACGAAGGTGTTTTAAAACCAATCAGTGTCTTTAATAAACCAGAAATTATACAAGGTTTATAATTTAAATTAAAAGGCTTCACTTTTGAAGCCTTTTAATCATTAGAGCATTTATATAAGGGTGATATAAAGTTTTTCTTCCTGTTAGATATTTATATCATCTTTGTATCATCCTTATATAAGCGCTTAAATCAATAAACTTAAAAGGAGTAGTAATAGAAAACATATATATTTATCTCTTCTCATATCTGATTTAACATACTGAAACAGAGGTCAAAACTATAATGTTAGGTTATGCAAGTCAAGCAATTAAGAATAACTGATATTCATACTATTGCTTATCAAATTAGTAAATAGACTTTAAAAGTATTATTTACAAAACAAAGGGAAAAAATGAAAATCAAAACAAAAATAATTAGTTTAAGTATTGCTGCAATGTCAATTGTTTCAACTCTACATGCAGAGAGTTTAACAGATGCATTTAAAGACGCAAAAGTAAGTGGTGTTGTTCAAGCTTATAATTTTGCTAAGCAAGAAGTAACGGGGCAGAAAGATTATGATATCACAACTTTAGGTTTAGACCTTAATTATGAAACAGCACGGTTCTATAACTTTGGAGCAAAAGCAACATTTCAAGCAGCTGCTTCACCATGGATTGATGATGATGCAGAAGCAGGAGCTTCAGGAGATATGTGGGGTTCTGGTGCAGTACTTTCTGAAATGTACCTTTCTTACAAAATGGCTAACACAACAGCTCAAATCGGTAGAATGTACCTAGGTACAACTTTAGTTGCTGGTAGTGGTTCTCGTGTAAATAAAGAAGCTTTTCAAGGTGCAACATTAGTAAATAGTGATTTACCTGATACAACTCTAACTTTAGCATTTGTAAATAGATTTCAATCAAGAACAGATGGCGAAGGAAATATTGGTACATTTAAAGATATTAATGACGATGGTGCTTACACTGTTTCTGTAAAAAACAAATCAGTTAAAGATTTAACATTAACAGCTGCTTATCTCGATTCTATAGATGCCTTTACAACAGCATATCTTGAAGCAAGTTATAAGTTTAATGATTTTGGACTTTCTGCACAGTACTATAACAGTGAAAAAGAAAAGGCAAAGAGTACATACTTAATTGGTGTAAAAGGTACTGCTACATTTGGTCCAGTTGACTTATTAGCTGCATATGTAACTGTTAGTGATGAAGCAGAAGTTAGTCCTGGTCTTGGTAACGGTGCTGATCTTGCTTATACATGGTCAGAAATATTTTCTTGGCAATATAGAGTAGATCAAGATTCATATAAAGTAGGTGCAAAATATAACATTAATAAAAATGTTAATATTGGAACAAGTTATGTAAATGAAAACGGTAAAAATTATGCATATGGTTATACTGCACTTATTGCAAGTTATACATTTACTGGTGAATTAAAAGGACTAAGTCTTTATGCTACTTATGAAATGGGAAGCGAAGATGCTGATCAAAGTGGATCAAGAGTTAAATTTAATTACGCATTCTAGAATATCTATTTAAATCCTTAAGCTATAAGTTCATTTTTTGTTCTTGTAGCTTTCCTCTTCCAATAAACAAAAGCACTCCTCAAGTTAAAATACTTATATCATATACATAGAATTTGTAAAGAAGCTATTGTTATAATTACAAAAACTAAAGTTGGATAAAGGGCATAATCAGTTCTTAACCAAGGAGGATACAATAATGAGCCCTAAGAAATTTCTTTTATTTGACAACGACGGTGTTTTGGTTGAGACTGAGAACTGGTACTATGAAGCAAATGTAAAAGCTTTAGCAGAGATAGATATAGAACTAACATTTGATGTTTATATGGAGATAATGGCAAGAGGTGGAAATGCTTGGGAAGTTGCTCGCGTGCAAAATATCTCTGAGTCAATCATAGATGCACAAAGAGAAAGACGAGATGTTTACTACAGAAACTTTATAAGAAGTGAACATATCGAGATAGATGGTGTTGTTGATACTCTTGAAGAGTTAAAAAAAGAGTATAAAATGGGAATCATAACTACTTCAAGAAGGGTAGACTTTGACCTTATTCACAATGACAGAGACATCATAAAGTTTATGGACTTTACTCTTTGCGTAGAAGAATATCCTCGTTCTAAACCTCATCCTGACCCATATTTAGCAGGTATGAAAAGGTTTAATGCCACAAGAGAAAAGTGTCTAGTTATAGAAGATTCTCAAAGAGGTCTAACATCTGCTGTAAATGCAAATATAGAGTGTGCAGTCGTTGATAATACTTTTACACGAACACATGACTTATCAAAAGCCACTTATAAAATACAAAAGTTTTCAGAGCTGCCAAACTTACTAAAAACTCTATCCTAAAAGTACATTGTTACTTTTCTTTAGTATACTCCGCTCATGAAATTAAAAAGCTTTACTACATTTGCACTACTGTTTGTACTTGGCTTTTCCATAATACATGAGTATGTGCATATTGCTTATGATGAAAATCACTTAAGTGTAATAGAGTATGTTAATGAAGCTGATCAATCAGTTTCTCATGATACTCACTGTGAATATCATCAATCTTTCTTAGTATCTCAAAACTCTAATCTCACAGACATAGACTTTAAACTAAATACAAGTAAAATCAATAAAGAAACATATAACTTCAAAACCAATTTGGAATTTTACAAACCCCCCATCTCTTAACCTGTAACACAATCAAAAAAAACAAACTATACAATTATTACAGGAATACTAATGATAAAAATATTATCAGCAGTTGTTCTAATCTCAGCATCACTATTTGCACAAGATTTTGATACGTTTTTAAACAACGCACTAAAAAACAGCACTTACTTAAAGTCCTCAAACCTAAGTATTGCTCAAGTTCGCCAACAGGGTTTGGCTATGACAAGATATAAAAACCCTTCTCTGGATTTAGAGTATTCAGAGTTCAGACCAGATGCCTCTGCAGATGACAATGGCTATAGAGCTGCAATTACTCAACCAATAAGACTTTGGGGAGTTAACAGTGACACGCAAGCTTACGTAGATGCATCTATAAAAAAGACTGAATCTACATACTCTCTTTCTTACGCAGAATTTACTCGTGATATTTCTATTCTTTATACTGAGTATGCTAAGCAAAAAAGACAACTTGAACTAGGAAATGAAGAGTTAAGTATTGCAAAAAATATTTATGAGATATCAGAACAGAGAAGTTTGGCAGGAACTATTTCAAAAGGCCTAATGCTTCAAGCTCAGGTTGATTATGAGATGGCAGAGATAAAGACTCAGACACTCAACCTTGATATACAAGAAACATACTTTGAGCTTCTAAAGTTTGCAGGTATATCTAAAGAGATAGAACTTGAATATAATCATGAGTTTAAACTTATCTCAGATGCTTCTTCACTTATTAACCCAGATATAAACTATCTAAAGAGTTATAAAGAAGAAGCTAAAGCAGATGTAACTCTCAACTCTAATAGTGTCAAGTGGATAGACCTTAGTGCTGAGTATGAAATCGAACCAGACCAAAATGTAATGAGAATCGGAGCTTCAATCCCTCTTACTATTTTTAACACGTCCAGCGAAGAGATGCAAGTAGCAAAACTAGAAGCTGATAAAACTGCTCTTCTTATAGAAAATGAAAAAGCTAAGATATCTATTGAAAATATCAAACTTAAAAAACAGAGAAATCTTTTAAAGATTTTAAAATCAAAAAATGAAGAGACTCTAAAGACTCAAACAAAACTTTTAAAAATGTTTGAAGATGGTTACAAGATAGCAAGTATAAATCTACTTGAACTTCAAAATATCAAAAACAGAGTTATAAAGACTAAAGAGTCTCTAATTAAAATCGACACTGCACTAAATCAAAATGCAATCACAACTAACTATATATCAGGAGCATATAATGAATAATAGAACTAACTTTCGCTGTATGGAGGCATAATATGCCAAGTCATAAAATATTTTTACTATCAATCACTTTAAGCCTTTCACTCTTTGCGAATGAAATACCGACTAAACATGCTCAGCAAAAAGCATTTGGAAAATCAGTCGAACTAAATGCACAGATAGTTCAACTATCGAATGCTTCACAGTCTATCATGTCACTTGTTGGTGGCCGTATACAAAAGTACTTTGTAAGAGTTGGACAAAGTGTTAAAGAGGGAGAAAAGATAGTTCTTATAGAGTCTATTATGCTCTCAAATATGACAGCAAACTTTATCTCTCAAAAGAAACAACTTCAAGCTCAAGAAAAAAATTACCAAGCTTCAAAAAGTTTATATGAAAAAGGTATGACTTCGATGCAAGAGTTAAATACTCAAAGCATCCAAAGAGATGAGGCCCAAGCAAGAATAAGCTCACTAAAGTCTCAACTAAATACTTTAGGGATTAATACAGCTGAGTTAAAAACTGCTTCTTCAAACTTTGTATTGTATGCTCATAGTGATGGTGTGGTATCTGAAATACTTCAACCTTTGCACTCTAGTATCAAAGAAGATACTCCAATTATTTCTATTACAAAGAGTCAGGCATTTTATTTAAAGTCTTTTTTACCTCTTGAGTATGCATCTAAGGTTAAGATTGGACAAAAAATAGTTATTAAGACTAATACTAAAAACATAGTTTCCAATGTAACTCAAATACTTCCAAATGTAGATGAAACAACTCAAAGAATAGTTCTACTATCAAGTATAGATGAGATTACAGACAATCTTTATGTAAATGCATACACTTCTTCTACCCTCTACTTTAATTCTACAAAGAAATATATAGCAGTAGAAAAGTCTGCTCTTTCTTTTTACAATAATGAATGGGTTGTATTTGTTCCAAAAGAAGAAGATCATAACGAAGACAAGCATGACGAAGACGAAAAAGATCATGATGAACATGAGGGTGAAAAACACGAAGAACATGACGATCATAAAGATGAAAATCATAATGAAGATGCTCAAGAAGAAGGTCATGAAGAAGAGTATGAAGCTCGTGTTATTAACATAATTACTCAAGATGAAAAGTTTGCTGCAGTTGAAGGTTTAGAGTTGAATGAAGAATACGTTAGTGACAAAAGTTACTATGTAAAATCTCAACTACTTAAATCATCTCTTGGCGGACATGGTCACTAGGGAGATAGTATGTTAGATAAAATAATTGATATTTCTCTAAAGTACAAACTATTAGTATTAGCTCTATTTATTGCCATAAGTGCTTTTGGTTTTAGAGCTTACCAAGAGATACCAGTAGATGCTTTTCCAGACATTACACCTAAGCAAGTTGTTGTTTATACTGAGAGTCCAGGTAACTCTGCTGAAGATATAGAAAAACTCATAACTTATCCTATAGAGTCAGCTCTCTCAGGTATGGCTGGAGTTAAAATGATAATGTCAAACTCATTTTTTGGCTTATCTTATGTTTCTGTTTTCTTTGAAGATGATATGGATATATACTTTCTTCGTCAACTCGTAAGTGAAAGACTTGGTGGTGTAGATATTCCAAATGGTTGGGGTAAACCTGAACTTGGTCCAAATACTACAGGTTTAGGACAAGTATTTTGGTACAAGATTCAAGATGAGACAGGAAAACTCTCTTTAAAAGAACTTCGAGAGATGCAAGACTATATTGTTACTCCTTTGCTCAAAAGTGTTACAGGAGTTGAAGAAGTTATCGGTTGGGGTGGAAATGAGAAGCAGTATAATGTACTTATAGACACTAAAAAACTTCAAAACATCGGTGTTACTTATGAAGATATTATTACAGCACTTCAAAAAAGCAACCAAGCAGCAGGTGGTCAATACCTAGAGTTTAACCGTGAACAATATCTTATCCGTGGAGCAGGTCTTTACAAGTCACTTGATGACATCAGAAACTCTGTTATAAAGTCAGGTAAAGGTCAAGCTGTAACTATCGGAGATGTAGCAACAGTTGAGACTGGCTCGATGCCACGTTTTGGAGCTGTAAGTATAGATGGTGATGAAGCCGTAATGGGTATGGTTCTTCAACGAACTGCAACCAATGCCGCAAAAGTTGTTCAACACATAAAAGAAAAACTACCTACTGTAAACTCTGCACTTCCAAAAGGTGTTAGCGTTGAAGCTATTTATGACAGAACTGAGATTACTCACAAAGCTGTAAGTACTATGACGTCAGCACTTATAACTGGTGTTGTGTTAGTTGCGTTTGTTTTGTTTTTGTTTTTGTTTGAACTACGTTCTGCATTTATAGTTATCATATCTCTGCCGATATCTTTGCTTATTGCTTTTTTATTGATGGATTATTACAATCTATCTGCAAACTTAATGAGTCTAAGTGGACTTGCAATAGCTGTCGGAATGATAGTAGATGGAACAATTGTTGTAGTTGAAAATACATTTCGTAAACTACATGATATGCCAGATGCTCCAAGAATAAAAGTTATTGCAGATGCTACAAAAGAAGTTGCTAAACCTGTAACTTTTGCAGTTTTAATCATTGTTGCAGTATTTATTCCTCTTCTTTCTCTTGATGGACTTGCAGGAAAGCTATACTCTCCAATGGCACTTAACATCGTATTTGTGATGCTTGGCTCACTTTTTGTAGCTCTAGTTTTAGTTCCTGTTTTAGCATTTCTTCTACTAAAGCCAACTAAAAATGCTGACAATGCACTAATGAGTGGACTTAAAAAAGTCTATGCGCCACTGCTAATCTTTTCACTCTCTAACGCTAAAAAGCTTTTAGCATCTGTTAGTGTTTTGTTTTTAGTTCTTGGGTTTGTTCTTTCTCAACAAGGTCGTGAGTTTATGCCTGAGTTAAATGAAGAGTCAATTATGTATAGAGTTATCTCTATTCCCGGAACAGCTCTTTCTCAGTCTGTGCAAAATGCATCTGAGATAGAAAAGCATATACTTAAAAACTATCTTAATGAGGTTAGCTCAGTTTTATCTATGATAGGTAGAAGTGAAAAAGGTGAAACAGCTCAAGCCAACTATATGGAAGTTCTTCTGACTTTAAAAGATGGCATCGAAGATTTACCTGCACTAACTGATAAAATGAATGAAGACTTAAAACATACATTTGAGCAAGTTGCATTTGTTCCTACACAACCAATCGCTATGAGAATAGAAGAGTTGCTTGAAGGTGTAAAAGCTGAACTTGCTATCAAGATATATGGACATGACCAAAAAGAGCTAGACGGCATCTCTAAAGCTATTCAAGAAACCATTGCCAATGTAGATGGATTAGAGAGAATGGAAGTTGAAACTCAACTTGGACAAGCTCAAATAAAGATAGAGCCAAATTACTTGAGCTTATCTCGTTATGGAATCAGTGTTGATGAAGTAATGCAAGTTATCCGTAATGGTATTGGAGAAGAAGAAGTCACTCAAAAGATAGAGGGCATTAGAAGATTTCCAATCGTTGCAAAGATAAAAGATGCAAAAAAAGACATCCAAGCACTTAAAGATGTAACTCTTCGATCTAGTAACGGTTCACTAGTTACACTAGATCAGATTTGTGATATCAGTATTAGTCATGGAGCTTCATTTATAAAGCGTGAGAACCTAAGTCGTTATATGGTTCTTTCTATGGAAGTAGATGGACGTGATGTTGCTTCATTTGTTGAAGAAGCAAACAGACTTATACAAAAGAATGTTGATATGCCAACTGGTTACTACATAGACTGGGCTGGTGACTTTAAAAACATGAAAGAAGCAACAGATAAGTTAATGGTAATCGTTCCAATAACATTGTTGTTAGTTATTCTTCTTCTATACACTGCATTTAACTCTATCTCAAAAGCTATACTTATTCTTATAAATGTACCTTTTGGTTTTATAGGTGGAATTATCGCTCTAGTAATGAGTGGCATCTATCTTTCAGTTTCAGCGATTATAGGCTTCTTAGCCATCTTTGCCATTGCTGTATTAAACGGTATCGTTTTAGTTAGTTTCATTGATGAATTACGTGTTAAATTTCCGCATGTTGATTTAAAGATACTACTAAAAGATGCTTCTTTACTTCGTCTTAGACCAGTTCTAATGACAGCGTTTACAACTTTGTTTGGGATTCTTCCTCTTCTTTATGCCAGCGGTGTAGGAAGTGAAATACAATACCCTCTCTCAGTCGTTATAACAGGTGGAATCATTAGTTCAACTATACTAACTTTACTAATACTACCATCAACTTATCTGCTTTTTTACAAAAAAGAGCATACAACTAACACGAATAATAAAAAGGATTAATTATGAAATATTTAACATTACTACTACTATCTCCAATCATTGCCTTTGCTTCTGAAGTTATGACACCAGCGGAGCACAATTCTGTTCACGGGTATAACAAAAATCCTACTCTTAAAACTAAGAGTGAACAAAAGATGCATAAACTTCATAATATTGCAGAAGGTGCAGCTATCAAGATAGTTAAAAAGGAAACAAATGAGGATGTTAAAAAGATAAAACTAACACACTCTGGTAACTATCTTGTATATAAAGCTAGTACTCAGAGATACAATGTTCAAGTCAATGCACTTGATGGCAGTGTTATGAAAAGTGAGTTAAAAAACTAATATTCTACTTGTCTCCATGCTTTAGTATGGAGACAAATATTTAAGTTAAAAATACTCAGAAATGAATAGAACTAAAATTGATAACGTATTGCTACACCAAGGCTATTGAAAGTATTATTTGTCATAGTCCCTTCTGAATCATCATCACTTACTATTGAATATTCAGATTATTATTTATAGAGTATGTTAATCCGAGCAAAGCTTGATAGGTAAAAACTGTATCCTTATCATTAACACCTATCATATCCCATGTGACTTCAGACATTCCTAAACCAACACCAATATATGGCTTTAAATTAGACTCTATATTAAACTCATAAAAAGTATTTACAAGTATTGATTGAATATTCATACTTCCATCACCTGAGCTAGTAGATGCTGGTGCATATATTTGATCAGTATCATATTTTGAAGAAGAATATTCTCCCTCTAGTCTAATATTTTTCAACTTGTAACCAATAGCAAGTTGAAATTCAGACCCATTTTCAAAATCTATGGCATACGTAGAACTAGATTTAATATCTTGCTTTGAGGGCATAGAATAACCAATACCTAACTTACCATATAAACCATTTGCAGATAAATATTGACTTGAACATAACAGCAATAATGTGACTGAAACAAACTTATTTTTTAACATCTCTAACCTTTGTATTTAAGTCTAAGGATATTAACGTATAAACTTATATTTATTATTTATAAAAATTATTTTTAACAGTTTCTTCATATATTGTGAATATAAGTTACATTAAGCTAGTAGACACAAAGCAATCTACCAATGCAGATTAAACTTACTACCTACATCTACTGAGGAGTTTACATCTATTTTTATGTTAAACTCATCACATATCTGTTTTACTATATTTAGTCCTACTCCAAAACCACCGGCTTGTGTTGAAGCACGTTTGTAAAGCTCGAAAATATCTTCAAGTTTATCTTTCTCCATTCCTACGCCTTCATCTTCGATGCTAAAGAAACCCTCTTTTAGAACAATGTTTATAGTAGTATCTGGCATAGAGTATTTTATAGCATTTGATATTAGGTTTGAAAAAAGTAGTTCTACTCTTGAGTCTATTGCTAAAAGCTCTGCATCTTGCACAGATGATTCTATTTTGATATTTTTAGCATGACTTAGTTCTGAGTAGTATTCTATGCTTGTGAGTAAAATAGGCTTTAGGTTTAGAATCTGTGATTCTTGTTTAACTCCACTAAAGTTTAAATAAGCAAGTGATTGATAGATGCTATATAGCTGTTTTGTCGAAATTGAGATATTTCTTAGTATCTTCTCATCGTAAACCTTTTTTTGCATAGCTCTTGAAGTACTCATCCCAAGTGCTGTTATAGGTGTATTTAACTCATGAGAAATATCTTGTATAAAGGATTCTATCTCTTTTACTTTTTGATGTATAGGGCGCATGAAAAGACGTGAAAGTATCCATGATATAACTGCGATAGCTATAAATATCAAGATAATTGCTATGAGGACATTTATTTTGAGAGTCTTTAACTCTTTGTTATACTCATTTGTTTTTACTACTACATATTCTATAGCTAAGTGTTTTTGCGTTGCAGAAGAAACTAAATATTTAAGACCATCTCTCTCAAAATATGGAGACTCAAATACTACTTTATCCTTAGTTGGTATAAGTATATAGTCATACCCTAGCTCAATATCAGGAAGTATTAGATCACTTGATGTCATATGAGCGTTTATTACAAGAGTAGAAATCCTATCTGCTAAGTGTTGGAGTTTATAGTAGGTGTTGTTTTCAAGAGTATTTTTTTGAGCATTAAAATACCAGTAACCAGAGAGTAGTGTAAAAAGCAGAGATGAGCCAAGATATAAACCTAGGAATGAGTAAAAGGATTTTTTCTCTAACTTATTCAAAGCGATATCCTTCGCCTCTTATATTTAAAATATGTTCTTTGCCAACATACTTTCTAAGATCTTTTATAAGTGTACGAACTGCATCACCTGAAGGCATCTCATCGAATTGCCAAAGGTTTTGAAGCATCTCATCTACACTTACAACACGGTGACGGTTTTTATAAAGATAGTGAAGAGACTCACTCTGTTTATTGCTTAGATGCAAGGAGATATCTTCTTTTTTAATTATATGGTTTTGAGTGTCAAACTCTATGCCAGATGCTATCTCTACTAAAGAGCTAAGTCCAAAATGTCTTTTAATATTTTCTATTCTTTGGGTAAGTTCTTCTAAGTCAAATGGTTTTTTTATAAAATCATTAGCACCTGCTTCAAAAGCACTCTTTAGATGCTGTGTATCATGAAAGGCAGTGATAAAGATAGTTGGAGTTTCATCTTTAAAACTTCTAAGTTCTTTTAGCAAAGAGATGCCATCACCGTCTGGAACGTTTATATCAAATATGTATAAATCATAATCAGTCTCTTCACTAAGAAGAAGTGCTTTTTTCATACTATATGTATGACTCACACTGTGTTCTTCTTGTAAAAAGTCAACTAAAATATCGGCTAAAACTGTGTCATCTTCTAGGAGTAAAATTTTCATAAAGCATTATAACACACAAGGGTAATTTGAAAAGTCCTCACAATATCCACACAAACTGTATATATAATAACAGAATAGATAACTAAAAGGAGCTTATTATGCACGCTTTTGGAATGGGACTAATTTGCTTAGTTCTTATATTGTTCGTCTTAGCTTTACTTTATTACAGCGATATGGACACTGATAACGATATAAGCGCTAAAGAAATGTTAGACAATAGATTCGCGAGAGGTGAGATAAATTCTCAAGAATATAAAGTTATAAGAGATAGTTTAAGACTATAAGTAGACAATTCATATTGATTCTACTTATATTGGAACTCTATATGCTTGTATATTTCAAGCAAAGGATTTTAGATGAGTAAATTAATAAACTTACATACTAAAAGAGACCCCATTAAAGATTGGGAAGAAAAGAACCTTGCTAACAACAAGAAAGATAATATTTCTTTTCATAAAGAACAAAAAGTTTATCATCAGCCTAAAGCAAAGGTATATGATTCACCAAAAGATATAGCAAGGATATCTGAGTTACTAGCAATGAAAGAAGAGATTCGCGTATGCTTAAACGCAACAGTTTCTGCTCAAAAAAAATTAGAATGAGAAACAGTAGAAAAAAGAAAAAAACAACTATTAAGTATCAAAAAACATCTACAGATGCATATATAAGCTTCCTCACAAACCTCTCACAAACTATCATTATAATCCTTATATCAAACGATAAAAGGATTCAAATGAAAACGATAGCAAAAATATTTTTAGTAGCTCTTCTAGCAGCCGGTACAATGCAAGCAGCAGCTTTTGAAAAAGTAGCAAAATCAAGATCTGCAAAGGTAACAATTAGCTCTGAGAAACCAATCACAACTGGTTATAACGATTTAAACATTCTAATAGACGAAAAGTTTGCAGATGCAGCAGTTAAGATTAAAGTATTTATGCCAGCAATGCCTGGGATGCCTTATATGGATAATGTAGCAGAAGCAAAAAACCTTGGTCATGGAAAATTCACAACTAATGTAAACTTTTCAATGGGCGGAACATGGCAAATTCATATCTTCATCACACCTAAAACTGGTAAAAAAATCAGAGTTAAGACGTCTGTAAACATCTAAGGACCAACCATGAAAGCTCTAGCCCTAATTTTTCTTCCACTTCTCCTTAGTGCAACTTCTCTATCAAGTTTGATAGAGAGTGCAAAAGCAAATCATTCTTCACTCCAAGCCATAGAAAAACGCCTAAGTGCGGTTGATAATGAGTATGAAGTAAGTAGAAACTTTGTAGACCCTGAGCTTTCTCTAAGCATCAGTGACATCCAACTTGACGACGCTACAAATCGTTCTATAGAAGCTATGCAGTTTAGCGCTATAAATGTAAAACAAAAGATTCCATACTTTGGAAAAAGAGATGCGGCTTCAAAAAAAGTAAATGCTAAAAAATCAAAGGTAGAATTTACTCTAGCTCAAGCAAAAGTAAAATTAGTAGAGTCTATAAAACTAACGGCTTATGGCATATGGCAAGTAGAAGAACAACTTAGTATCACTGATGATTACATCAAACTAACACGTCAAAACATAGAGCTATACACTGCGTACAGCACAAGTGACACAAAGGCTCATATGGGAATCATGTCAGCTGAGCTTTCACTTTCACAACTAAAAATAAAAAGAAGTAAACTCAAAAGCATACTTACAGGACTTTACGCAAAAGTAAGTTATCTAAGTACTATAAAAGTTGATTCACTAGAAGTTAGTATGCCAGTAGAAGAACCAAGAGAATTGGCTTTTTACATAGACGCGAGTAGTGATAACAGTGCATACAAAGTGAAAGAAGCAATGCTAAAAGAAGCACAGGCTGATGTAAAAGTAAAAGAGTTAGCAGGTAATATTGACCATTTTGTTCAAGTAGGTTATTTCTACCGTGAGAATTTCGAAGATTATGTAAATATAAATGTAGGATTTGCACTCCCTATCTACGGAACGCAAGACTCAAAAGAAGAAGCTTCAAGGAAACGTTCACTTGCTTCAAAGAGTGAAGTAATTGATTTTGAAAATGCACTTCACACAAAAGTAGCAACACAACACGCAAGACTTCAAGACTCGTACAGAATATACAATATTATAAAAAAAGAGAGTCTACCACAGATAGAGCATATGTTTGATTTAACAAATACTTCTATTAAAAGCGGTTCTGATCTTTTTGTATATATAGAACTACTGGCTAAAAAACTTCGCCTTGAAGAGCAAAGCATCCAAGCTGTAGCAACTTATTACAAAATAATAGCATCTCTAGATGCACTTATAGGAACACAAAAATGAGATTTTTACTAATCATACTAATATCTTTATCACTAGCACAAGCTAAAGAAAAAACAGTTGAGCAATTATTTAATGTACAAACTACAAAGGTTAAACTTGTATCAGATGCAAAGAGTATAAAAAGCTTTGGATTTGTAAAGGTTGATGAGTCTAGAGTCTATGATGTTAGTCCGAGATTTGGTGGTTTCGTTGAAACTCTGTATGCTGATAAAACATATAAACAAGTAAGCAAAGGAGAGAGGCTTGCAAAAGTATACTCTCCAGAAGTCTTAAAAGCAAAAGATGACTACTTAAATACTATAAACTATACAAAATCAAGACCAAACAAAACAATGATGAGAAGTGCAAGAACAAAACTATCTCTTTTAAACATTCCAGATGCTGAGATAGACCAAATTAAAACAAGTAAAAAAACAACTTCTTTTACAACTATAAACTCTCCTGCAGATGGTTATATATTTAAAAAAGCACTAAACAACAACTCAGCTTTTAAAGCTAAAGGTGTACTTTTTCAAGTTGTGAACTTAGACAAGGTTTGGGTTGAACTTAAAATACATCAAAACCAACTCATGGCACTTGAAAATATAAAAGAGTTCTCGCTAACTACTCCTTCTATGAAAAAAGTATTTAAAGCGACAAGAGAAAAACTATACCCCCAACTTGACCCAAAAGAAGAGAGTTTTACACTTAGACTTTCTCTTGATAACGCTCAGGGTATGTTAAAACCAGGAATGTACACAAGTGTAAATATGAGTGCACCTGAAACAAATTACCTAACTCTACCTGCAACTGCAGTTATGAGAAAAAATGGAATGTTTTATGTATTTGTAGTTGGAGAATACGAGGGTGAATATGAACCTCTAGCAATAGACGTAGAAGTTTTAAACCCCGATACTTACATAGTAAAAAGTGAGCTTAATGAAGGTGATGAAGTTGTTAACAACGCACTATTTATGATGGACAGTGACGCTCAGGTGAATGGGCTTTACTAGGAGAAATAATATGAATACTTTATACTATATCTTAGACCCAATGTGTTCTTGGTGTTATGCCTTTGCTCCATCTTGGAAAAAACTTTTACAAAACCTACCTTCTCATGTAGAGATAGAGTATATTCACGGTGGTTTAGCTCGTCATTCAGATGTTCCAATGCCTCAAGAGATGCAAGATATGTTACAAAATACTTGGAAAGAGATAGAGCAAAAAGTTGGTACAAAGTTTAACTACGATTTTTGGTCAAAGTGCAAACCAAGACGTTCAACCTACTTGGCATGTCAAGCTTGTGTATCTGCAAGGGCACAAAACAAAGAGTATGAGATGATACAAGAGATTCAAAAAGCTTATTATCAAGATGCTTTAAATCCTTCAGATAGAGATACACTAGAACTTGCCGCTTCAAATATAAACCTTGATGTAGAAAAATTCTCACATGATTTAGAATCAAAAGAGATAGTAAACTTGTTTGAAGAAGATTTAAACAAAAGGCGGAACTTAGGCATACGCTCTTTTCCATCACTAGTTCTAAAATCAAACAATGAGTACTTTAGTATAACTATTGATTTTACAAACTATGAAACTATTTTAAAACAGATAAACTCTTACTTGTAAACTTACTGAGTAAATAACATATATCGCCTCACACACCCCTCACAAACTACAGATAAAATCACTCTATTAATTTAAAAGGCAAATAATGATAGAAAATATAATCTCCTTTAGTATTAAAAATAAGTTCCTTATCTTAATGGCTACTTTGTTTATAACATTTGGCTCGTTTTGGGCTCTAAAAAACACACCCTTAGATGCCATCCCTGACCTCTCTCCTCCTCAAGTAATTGTAAAGCTAAATTGGGCTGGACAATCTCCTGAGATTATTGAAGATCAAGGAACATATCCTCTTGTTTCTCAGTTTCTAGCTATAGCAAATATAGAAACTGTTAGAGGTTTTTCAACTTATGAGAATTCTCTTATTTATATCATTTTTAAAGAGGGAACTGACCTTTACTGGGCTAGAACTCGTGTACTAGAACAGTTAGCATCTATACAATCTCAGCTTCCAGAGTCTATGGAAGTAAACCTTGGTCCAGATGCAAGTGGTGTGGGTTGGGTTTATGAGTATGCACTTACCTCCAAGACTAAAAACCTCAGCGAACTTAGGACTCTGCAAGACTACTACTACAAGTATGCTCTTCTTGGTGTTGATGGAGTTAGTGAGGTTGCATCTATTGGTGGATTTGTTCCGACTTATCAAGTAAGTGTTAGCAATGATACATTGGTGCGTTATAACCTTTCAATCCAAGATGTGAAAAAAGCTCTAAAAGAAAATAATAACGACACAGGTGGACGTATCGTTATACAAAATGGTTTTGAGTGGATGGTTCAAGCAAAAGGTTATCTCAAGGACTTGGATGATATCCGCTCTCTTGTTGTAACTACAAAAGCCAACACTCCAGTAACCATAGGAGATATAGGAAGAGTTGAACTTGTTCCTGCTGCTCGTCGTGGTATGGCCGACTTAAACGGTAAGGGTGAAGTCGTAGGCGGAATCGTAATGGTTCGTTATGGCGAAGATGTTTACGCTACCATCAAACGTATAGAGAAAAAGATGAGTGAACTTCAAGTAGACGGTGTAGAAGTTGTAGAGACTTATAACCGCTCAGACCTTATTGAAAAAGCTGTAGACACATTAAAGTTTACACTTATTGAAGAGAGCATTATCGTAATCGTTATTATTGCTCTATTTTTAATGCATCTGCGTTCATCTGTTATAGTTCTGATAGTCTTGCCTCTTACTATCGGTGCTACTTTTTTACTTATGAAGCTATTTGGAATTGATTCAAATATCATGAGTCTTGGAGGTATTGCTATTGCCATTGGTGCAATGGTAGATGCAACCATTGTTATGATAGAAAATGCTCATAAGACCATAGTAAAACTAGAAGAGAAAAAAGGTGACACACTGACAAAACAAGAAAGATTTGCTGCTATTAGTAGTTCTTCTAAAGTAGTTGGTCGTCCTATCTTTTTCGCACTCGCACTAGTTGTGGTTTCATTTTTACCAATCTTTGCACTAAGTGGTCAAGAGGGACTTCTCTTTACTCCTCTGGCATTTACAAAAACCTTTGCAATGATGGCTGGAGCGATTCTTTCTATTACTTTAGTTCCTGTACTTATGCTATATTTTGTCAAAGGCAAAATTCTTGCTGAGAATAAAAATCCACTAAACCGTTTTTTCATCTGGTTATATCACCCAATCATTGTTTATGGACTAAAAATCAAGTACATTGTAATTATAGCTGTAGTGGCAGCTCTTTGGTTTGCTTACCCAATTTATAAAGGTCTAAAGTGGGAGTTTATGCCTCCACTAAATGAGCAGAGTGTTATGTATATGCCTGTTACTCCTTATGGAATTAGTGTTGATCAAAGTAAGATACTTACTCAAAAGACAGATGCAATCATAAAAGCATTTCCTGAGGTTAGTATTGTTTTTGGAAAAGGTGGACGTGCAAACTCTGCAACTGACCCTGCTCCACTTGGTATGATAGAGACTATTATTACCTTCAAACCACAAAGTGAGTGGAGAGAAGGAATGACTCATGATAAACTTATGGCAGAACTAGAAGATGCTCTTCAAGTTCCAGGACTTATAAACTCTTGGACATATCCTATTCGCGGTCGTATAGACATGCTTCTAAGTGGTATTCGTACACCTCTAGGAATCAAACTTTATGGTCAAGATGCAGAGGGTTTACAAAAGTATGCAAAATTGATTGAAACAAAACTTCGCTCATTTGATAAAACTATGTCAGTATTTGCTGACCAAGCAAGTGCTGGATATTACCTTGATATAGAGATAGATGAAAAAGAACTAGCACGTTATAAGATAAGTAAAAACTACTTGCTTGACTACGTGGCATCTGGTATTGGTGGAATGAAAGTATCTACTATGTATAAAGGCATAGAGCGTTACCCGATAGCACTTAGATATGAAGAAGATGAGAGACGTAGTATAGAAAGTATAAAAGATTTACAGGTTAAGACTCCACTTGGGTTTGTGCCTCTTGGAAACTTTGCTAAAGTCGCTTACCGTGAGAGTGCATCTGTCATAAAGAGTGAAATGGCATCTCCTGTAACTTTCATATACATTACTCCCCAAGCTGGAGTTAGTGCAACTGAGTACAAAGAGCAAGCAAAAGTTCTTTTAGAGGATATAAAACTTCCAGCTGGTTACTACATAGACTGGGCAGGACAGAGTGAGTACTTAGACTCTGCAATGAAAAAGATAGTCTGGATAGTTCCAACTGTACTTATAGTTATCTTGATACTTATCTACTTTGCACTTAAAGATATGATACCTACGCTTATAGTATTTTTTACTCTTCCGTTTGCACTACTTGGTGGACTGATATATATAGACATACTCAACTTCAACATGAGTATAGCTGTAGTAGTTGGTTTCTTAGCACTTCTAGGAGTAGCAGCAGAGACCGCCATAGTCATGATAGTCTACTTGCAAGAAGCGGTAGATGAGGCGAAAGAGAAGTACCTAGAAAACTTTGGACCAAAAGAGTTAAATGCAGCGATATACGAAGGTGCAGTTCAAAGAGTAAGACCAAAACTAATGACAGTTTTCGCCATCTTAGCAGGACTACTTCCTATTATGTACACACATGGAGTTGGAAGTGAAGTAATGCAAAGAATCGCCGCACCAATGTTAGGTGGAGTTGTGAGTTCAGCAATTCTAAGTCTAGTAATCATCCCTATACTTTTTGAGATTTACTCTAAGTGGGGGATGAGAAAGTAAATGTGGTTGTTATATCATTCCAATAAAAAAATATTGGAATGTCTAAGTATTAATTTTTAAAATTTTGACTTAATTAAAAAAACGGGGGTTTAAAAACTCGCTTTTTTTGATAATTGACCAAATAATAATCTACTAAATTTAACTTCAAGCTTTTACTCAAAC
>NZ_JADGFC010000175.1 GCF_016744025.1 Sulfurimonas sp. | reverse complement strand
CTTCTTTGTTTTTGGTCGAATAAGATTAGCAGATTATCGATTAATCCTATCTTTCAACTTACTTTCAAAAAATTGCACTTGATTTTAGAATTGGCGTAAATAAATGTTTGCATTATTTTTAAATTCATTTTTAATATCTAAAAGATAAAAAATGTTTTCAATATTTACATACACCAATCCACACGCAACTATACTAAAAATACTAACCGATATAATGGCTTTTGAAAATACATCCAAAGCCTCATCTATTTTATTTTCTCCTAGTAATTTGGAAACCATAACGCTACTACCAACTGCAAACATTAGCCCAACACCAAAAAGGATGGAAAATATTGGATATGTAATATTAACAGAAGCTAATCCAATCTCTCCAACATAGTTACCTACAAAGTAACCATCAACAATAGTAGCTGAGGATATAGCAAGGAGTCCAAGGATAGATGGAATGATATATTTTAAAAATAATTTGTAAGGTCTTTGTTCAAGCATTGTTATTTCTTTATGTACTGATATTTAATTATAAGCGAAAATTTATAGTATCTTATTTATTATAATCTTTTTAATATTAACCATTTTTTTAGAATATTTTTGCTTAAATGAGAAGATACAGAACTTAAAGCCATCTATCTAGATGCAAGAGTTTATATTTGAGATACATAGGAAAATAATGCAAGAGTTAAAAGAATATCCAAAATCGCTAGAAGGCTCGAAATCTCTATTAGCAAAATACTTAACAAAAGAAATTTTCCAAGAGTTAAAAGACAAGGTGACGTCAAATGGTTTTACATTAACTCAAGCAATTAACTCTGGTGTGCAAAATCCTGATAGTGGCATAGGTGCTTATGTAGGTGATGAAGAGTCTTATGAAGTTTTTGCATCGCTGTTTGATCCTATTATCGAAGAATATCATGGATTTAAAAAAGAAGATAAACACAAAAGTAATCTAAATCCAGATGATTTAAATGCTCCAAATCCAGACCCAAAAGGCGAGTATATTTTATCTACAAGAATTCGTGTAGGTAGAAATGTAAAAAATATACCTCTTGGACCTGCAATAAGTGATGAACAAAGAGATTCAGTAGAAAAAGATGTGTCTGATGTATTGAGTAGTTTTAAAAATAATTTGGGTGGTAAATACTACCCTTTAAATAACATGAGCGAAGAAGATAGCAAATCACTTATCAAAGATCACTTCTTATTTAAAGCTGGAGATAGATTTCTTGAAACTGCAGGATTAAACAAAAACTGGCCAAACTCAAGAGGCATTTTCCATAACAATGAAAAAACATTTCTTGTATGGGTAAATGAAGAAGATGAGCTTAGAATCATATCTATGCAAGAAGGTGGAGATATAAAAGAAGTGTTCACAAGACTTACGATTGCAATAGATGCATTATCTAAGAAAGTTGAGTTTGCTTACAATGAGCACTTAGGTTATATTACAAGTTGTCCAACAAACCTTGGAACTGCAATGAGAGCTAGTGTACATATAAAACTGCCAAACCTTGGTAATAGTATGGATGAGTTTAAATCAATAGCAGATAAATATAATGTTCAAATTAGAGGTATTCATGGAGAACATTCTGCTAGTGAAGGCGGCATATATGATATATCAAATAAGAGAAGACTTGGTGTTAGTGAAGTTGAGTGTGTACAGGACATGTATGATGGTGTAGTTGCACTTATAAAAAGAGAAAAAGAGTTAGCATAAGAATGTCTAAAATTATTTTGTTTGATGGTATTTGTAATCTTTGCAATGGAGCTGTTAACTTCGTTATAAAACATGATAAAAACAATCTATATCATTTTGCGTCCTTGCAATCTGATATAGGGCAAGAATATCTAAAAAAGTTCAATCTATCTCTTAATAATTTTGATACCTTTATTCTTATAGATGAGAATGAATTCTACACTGCATCTACAGCCTCTTTAATGATTGCTAAAAATTTATCAGGATTTGCAAGGTTTTTATATCCTCTAATATATATTCCTAAATCTATTAGAGATGTCCTTTATAGGCTCTTAGCTAAGAATAGGTACTCTTTATTTGGCAAGGCTAATGTATGCAAAATACCAAGAGATAAAGATAAAAATAAATTTTTAAACTGAATTATAATTCACCCGAAACTCTAAATTTTAATAAGAGAAAGTGATAGATTTGGAAAATGTGGAGGAGAAGAGTTTATTATTATCCTTTCTAAGGTAAATAAAGATGAAGTTAAAGAACTACTCTTAAAACGCACAGATGAAGCACTTTATAAGCTAAATTAGGTGCTATTTAAGTAACAGTAGATTTGCTACATTGTAGTGTGTCTAAAATTAGGGTAGTATGTCAAAAATTAAATTTGGAGAAAAAATGAAAAAAATTATTGTTGGATTAATGGCTGCATTACTATTTTTAGGATGTAGTTCAAAAGGTGCTGAAGAAGTAGTAGTTGAACCTAAACTAGTTGTAGGAAAAAATTTAGCAGATATGGCACTTAACGATCAGTTTGAAAAAGCACAAGCTCTAGATTCAAACACTAAAAAAGTGATATTTGCATTTTCAAAAGATATGGCACATACTTGTAACGACTTTTTTGTTACACAATCACCTACATATTTAAGTGATAATAATACACAATTTGTAGCTGATGTAAGTGCTGCGCCTTCTTTAATCAGAAGTATATTTATCCTTCCTGGTTTAAAAGACTTTAAACACACTGTTTTACTATTAGATGATAAGATGATTGCTGCTCCATATAGATCAAATATGGATGTAGAAAAAATTGTAGTTGTATATCTTGATAATAAATCAATTACAAATGTTGTAACAATCAACTCAGAAGATGAACTAAAAAAAGTGATAGAAGCTAAATAGCTTCTATCATACTCTCTCAATTATAAAAAATCATAATAATCTTTACTTTTGTAAATAACATCAAATAAGTGCTAGTAAGTCCGTAAACTCAGCTGTTACTTAGATGTGTAAACCTAAGGTTAGAATATTTGTGATAGAATTATACAGATATAAAATAGATAGGATAAATAGTGCAAAATCAAACTAACTTAGATAAATTAAATGAGAAAGTATCTCAAATATTACAAAACTACAACACTCTCAAAGAAGAAAATAAAATGTTTCGTATAGAGATGGTTACTCTAAAAGCTGAAAACGAAGCAAAAGATGCAGAGTTAGACAAACTTCAAGAAGCTAATATGATGAAAGATATTGAGATAGAAGAGATAGTAGAAAAAATAGAAAGCATCTTAGGCTAAGAATAAATGAGCAAAAAAATAGGTTTACACATCGGTGGTCGTCGTTTTGATGTAGATGTTGAAGATGATTTTGCACCATTTTTAGAAGAAGAAATGGTAAAAGATTTTAACAAAAAGGGAAATAATGACCTTAAAAAAATGCTTCATGCTTATGTGAAAAAAACACATGAACTTTTTCTACAAGAAAAAGAAATAGAACGAATTTTAAAGAAAACAGAACTTTAGTTTATGGTTTTAGGAAACTATAAGCTAAAGGTGCTATAATTTCAATCTCTCAAAAAAGAGATGGTGTGCGTTCGTAGCTCAGCTGGATAGAGCACTGGTTTGCGGTACCAGCGGTCACACGTTCGAATCGTGTCGGGCGCACCATACTTACTTAATAATTATTTCCCGCAAGTTTAATTTTTAATTTTTTGACTAACTTTACTAAATGTAGCGGAATAGAGCAGTTTGGTAGCTCGTCGGGCTCATAACCCGAAGGTCACAGGTTCAAATCCTGTTTCCGCAACCAATCCTAAATCTTTTATTTATAGGTTTATAACAACACTTTTTAAACAATTTTAACTAGCCTTATATCTCACAATACTAAGCAAACTTAAACACCTTTTAGAACCCGTCAACTTGTTATTTCACTATTGTTAAATGATTTAATTCGCCAATTCCAACAACAAGTGCAATTTCCACCTAAATTAGCTAGCTAATCTTTTACTCATTTCACTGAAAAACACTTCATACGGAGTTTTGTATT
>NZ_JADGFC010000030.1 GCF_016744025.1 Sulfurimonas sp. | reverse complement strand
TGTTTTTCAGTGAAATGAGTAAAAGATTAGCTAGCTAATTTAGGTGGAAATTGCACTTGTTGTTGGAATTGGCGTATGATATAATTATTTTTTATAAAGGATCAAATATGATGAAATTTTTTCACCGTCAGGTACAACTATGGGGAGAAGATACTCAAACTCTTCTTCAAACTAAAAAGATTGCTGTTATAGGTTCAGGTGGACTAGGAAGTTCTCTAGCTTTTGCTTTAGGTGCTAGTGGTATCGGTGAGATTCACATGGTTGATTTTGATGAAGTATCTCTTCACAATATTCATCGTCAAATTGCTTTTAAAGTAGGTGATGAGGGTAAGAATAAAGCTGTTATTAATGCACAGCTTATAGAGCAGAGATGCCCTTATGTTAAGGCTATAGCTCACGAATGTAACTTTGAAGAATTTTCTAAAAAGAACATTGAGGTTGACCTTATCATAGATGCAACGGATAATCTTCCGAGTCGTGGAGAAATAAACGCTTATGCAAAAGCAAAAAATCTACCATGGGTTTATGGAAGTGTTGAAGCTTTCCATGGTCAGGTTTCTTTTATAGAAGAATCATCTTTTACAGATGCTTTCAAAATTATCAAAAAAACACCAGCAGGTATTGCAGCACCAATAGTTATGCATATTGCTTCTTTACAAGCGAATTTAGCTCTAAGATACTTAGCTGGACTAAGCGTTAAAAAAGATACTTTGTATTATTTATTTTTTAATGAAGAAGGTGAGTTAATAACTCAAAAGTTTGGACTTCCTAAGTAGTTAACTCAACGGGTTGTTCTTATTTATTGATGAACTTAAATATTGTTGATTGAGAATCAATTTTCTTTTTAAGTTTGTCGGCCTCGTGCTCAGTAATTAAATGGCTTTTTAAAGCTTCATCAACTGTAGTTTGTGAAAGATAAACATGTTTCATAGTTACAATACTCCTTTGTTATGAAAGTAACCATGATTATAATGTAATTCTGATAAACATAGAGTAAACCGTTCTCAATTGAGAGACAGTTCAGCTATAATTTAGAAATGTACTCTGCTAAAACCAATATTTGCTCATCATTTAATTTCATAGACTGTCCTTTCATCACAGCTTTCATAGGTCCGCCATAAGTACCATTTTTATATCCATTTAAAGCTGCTGTGGTATCTACTACACTCCAACCTTTTATAATCTTTGATTTTCCAAGAGCCGCTTTTTGTGCATTTTGACCATGACAGCTTGCACAAACTTTATATAATATCTTTGCATCTAAAACTACTTTTTTTACTGGAGTATCTTTAACTAAGACTTCTTTTGGTGCAACTACAGTCTCTACAACAGAAGTTGATTTTACAGGAACACTCTCTTTTATAACTACTTTTGGCTCATTTTTTTGAACATCTTCTTTAGACTCTTGGCTACACCCAAGTAAAAAAAGTGCTAAGGAAAGGGATAATATAATCTTCATAACTGACTCCTATTTATTTTATACAAGGATATCGTTAAAGTACTTCTAATACATTTAAGATATAATTGCTTTACTTAAAATAAGCGATTATATATGAATTTTGAACCATATCCATTTGAAAAACTAAACGATTTACTTGAAAATATTGTACCCAATCCTAAGTATGTTCCATCAGTTTTAACTATAGGTGAACCTCAGTTTGAGACTCCTGCCTTTATACAAAACACACTATGTGATAATGTACATCTTCTCAAAAAATATCCAAAAACTTCAGGTGAAGCAAATCTAAGAGAAGCTCAAAGAGCCTTTGTTAAAAAAAGATTTGATGTTGAACTTAAAGATGCAGAGATTATTCCTACATTTGGAACAAGAGAAGTACTTTTTAACTTTCCTCAGTTTTTACTTTTTGATAAAGAAAATCCAATCATGGCTTTTACAAATCCTTTTTACCAGATTTATGAGGGTGCTGCTATAGCTTCAAAAGCTAAGATGTTACTTATAAATATGGATGAAAGTAACAACTTCAAACCGACAATAGATGAAAAAGAACTTAGTAAGTGTGACCTTGTAATCATTAACTTTCCAAACAACCCAACATCTTCGGTTCTTACTATCCAAGAACTTGCAGAGTGGGTAAAACTAAGTCTAAAGCATAACTTTGTACTTATGAATGATGAGTGTTATAGTGAGATTTATACAAACGAGAAAGTACCATCACTTTTAGAAGCTTCTAAATACGCTGGGAACTTTAATTTTAAAAATATACTAGTAATCAACTCTATTTCAAAACGCTCATCAGCACCAGGTCTTCGTTCAGGATTTATAGCAGGTGATGAGATAATATTAAAAGAGTATATGAAGTATAGAACTTACGTAGGTTGTGCATCCCCACTTCCCCTTCAAAGTGCAGCAGCAATTGCGTGGAGAGAGGAGATACACGTAGAATCAGCTAGAAAAATATATAGAAAAAATTTCTCTATTGCAAAAGAGATATTAGGAACAAAGATACCTGAAGCTACATTTTACTTATGGCTAAAAGTTGATAATCCTTTAGAGTTTACTAAAAAACTTTACCAAGAGTACAATGTAAAAGTTCTTCCTGGCGAGTACTTAGCAAGAGAAGATGCAAACGGTGAAAACCCTGGAAAAAATTTCGTAAGAATAGCTTTAGTTGAGAGCGAAGAAAAAACAAGAAGTGCATTAATAAGAATCAAGGAGTGTTTAGCATGAGCGTAGAAGATTTAAAAAACAAAGTATTAGAGGCACAAAAGAACTCAGACATAGCGTCACTATATGTACTAGAACAAGAGGCTCATGATACATTTGATGAAGATACTATGCCAGGATTTTATGCAAATATATTAGATTTAGCATTAGAAAAACTCACAGATACTTTAGAAGCACATAGAGTTATGGATATAGGTGAAGTACAAGACTTTGCAACACTAAGAGCACTTTATGAATATGCTATGGAATACTATCATTCTGGAAATATTTCAGATGCAAGTGCACTATTTGAAGTGTTAAGTGGACTTACAAAAGATGAACAATTTTCTAGCGCATTAAAATTTCACTGGATAGCTTCTTTAGAAAATATAAACCTTGATGATTTTATGAATAAAATAGCAGATATGGATGCTACGCAAAATGCGGGTACATTTTACATAAGTGCTTTTACAAAAGAGGCACAAGATTTGCTTAAGAAAAGCAAATAAGTTGGGAGTACGCGCATGAAAATTCATTTTATCGGAATTGGTGGAATAGGTATATCTGGCTTAGCACAATACATGCATTACAAAGGGCATGAAGTCGGTGGTTCAGATATTTCTGAAAGTTTGATTACAAAAAAACTACGTGATTTAGGTATAGAAGTTACAGTTCCACATAGTGCAGATACTATAAACTCTCAAGACTTGGTAATCCACTCTGCGATCATTCGCCCTGACAATCCAGAGATAGTTGCTGCTAAAGAAAAAGGTATAGAAGTACTTGCTCGTCGTGAAGCTTTACTTCAAATCCTTGATACTTCAAAAGTATATTCAGTAGCAGGTGCTCACGGTAAAAGTACTACAACAGCTATACTTACAGCTATCATGGAAGGTTCTGCGATTATCGGTGCAGAATCAAAGGCATTTGGCTCAAACGTAAGATATGATGAAGCAAATGATGTAATGCTATTTGAAGCTGATGAGAGTGATGGAAGTTTTATAAACTCAAATCCTCATTGTGCGATAGTAATAAATGCTGAGCCTGAGCATATGGAATATTATGACTATAACTATGAATTATTTTATGATTCATACAAAACTTTTATAAACTCTGCACCTTGTCGTGTTTTAAATGCAGAAGATCCTTTTTTAAGTACTCTATTAGGTGAAGTTGAAGCTCAATGGTTATATCCAAGCAAAGATATTACAAATATTGAGTTTGTACTTATTAACGATGAGCCTCACACAAGATTTACTCTTAAAGATATGGGTTCATTTGATGTATGGGGATTTGGTAAACATATCGCTTTAGATGCAGCCTTAGCAATTTTAGCTGCAAATGATTCTATGGATATTGAAGAGATAAGAACTAAGCTTCTAACATTTAAAGGTATCAAGAAACGTTTCGATATTGTTGGTGCTAAATCTGACAGTGTCATTATTGATGATTATGGTCACCATCCTACAGAGATAAAAGCGACTTTTGAATCTGTCAAAGAGTATGCTAATCTAAAAGGTTTCGATAAGATTACTGCTATCTGGCAACCTCATAAATATTCTCGTACAATAGATAACCTTGAAGAGTTCATAAAATGCTTTGAAGGTGCCGGAGAGTTAATCATACTTCCTGTTTGGTCAGCTGGTGAAGCTCCTCGTCACATTGACTTTAAAGAGAACTTTAAAAATTACAACTTGACAATGGCAGACAATATCCAAAGAGCGAATAACAACATAACTGTAATCAAAGATAAAGAAGCACTGAAAACTTTAGATAAAGGTCTTATCATAGGCTTTGGTGCTGGAGATATAACTTATCAAATAAGAGGAACAGCATAGTGGCTTATATTGCAGGACTTGTAATTGTAGGGCTATTCTTTTTATCTCTACATTACTTTACAGAACTAACAAAATCTCAAAAGACTATGATTACTGCTGTAATCTTAGTTGTCGTACTTAGTGCTATTGCTTTTAACGCTTATAGTAATGCACAAAGAGACAAGATGCTAAAAGTTGTTATGAAATTTAAGCAGAGCAAAACTGTAAAATGTAATAGCATTGATGTTAACAACTCTAATTACACTATTAGTATAGGAACATATACGTTCATAGGTAAAGAAAATACTCCTAATTATGGGCAAATGATTAGTGCTTCTTCTTGTGAATAGTCATATTTCAATATTTAACAACACTTTTTATATAATTCAGATATACTGTTGACAATGAAAGATGATTCTAGTTACATCTTTAGTCGACTTTGTATTGATAACTTCTTGTTAGCAGATAAATTCACCTAAAAATAGACTTTATATTAGATTTTCAACCACCTTTTAAAGGTGTATTAAAACAAGGATTTATAATGGCAGCATTAGTAAACGGTACAGTTAAATGGTTCAACAGCGAAAAAGGTTTCGGATTTATCGAGCAAGAAAATGGTGGTAAAGATGTATTCGTACATTTCCGTCAAGTTAACAGCAATGGTTACGACCGTGTTTCACTAAACGAAGGTCAAAAAGTAACTTTCGAAATTGGTGAAGGCGAAAAAGGCCCTCAAGCAGAAAACGTTACAGGTCTGTAATCTTTCTCTTATTGAGCAGATTTATCTGCTCAATGCTCTTTAAATAACTTCTTTCCAACCCCCCCCCAAAAAAAACTTAATCTCCTTAATAATAAAAATTCAGCTAAAATTACGATAATAAAAGTAATTAATTAGGTATGCAAAAATATTATGTCAATAAACAAAACTTCTAAACTAGATTTACTAATAACTCAACTCGACTTAACAGAACATATAGAGCAGTTTAAAAGCTTTTTTTCACGTAAAAGTTCATTATATATAGAAGGTGACCAAGAGTTGCACTTTCGTTTTATAAAAGCACTTGATAAAGTAGAGTTCAAAGCTCCTCCAAAAGTAGCTGACTTTTACGATATTAAAGGACATCTTAAAAAAAGAGGTGTGTTAAACTTTCCTCAAATATTTGAAATAGTAAAAGTAGTGAGATATTTTCGTTACTTTAAAAATCGTGAACTAGAAGGAATCATCGGTGAGTGGATGAGTAAATTTGAAGTTCATGAAAAGTTTCAGACAATAGAAAAATACTTTACTTCCGATGGCCTATTTGAAGAAAATCTTGATGAGACTCTATTTGGTTTGAGTGCTAGAATAAAAGAGCACAAAAACAATATGAGTAGCTCTATGAAGAGAATTATGTCAAGTTCTAAACTTGCCGGATACTTAGTAGATACTCAGATTCACTATGTTAATGATGAAGAGTGTGTTTTAGTTCGTGGTGGATTTAACCATGTTTTAAAAGGTGCAGTTATTGGAAGAAGTAGTGGTGGATTTTTCTATGTATCACCTGATAGCATCTTAAAATCAAAAGAACAGATTAGATATATAGAACAAGAAAGAGAAGCTATCTTTTACACTTATGCAAAAGAATTCTCATCAACACTTTCAGAAATCCAACCTTTTATTGCTTACATTGATAAAGAGTTTACAAAATTTGACAACTACCAAGCTAGAGTTTTGTTTGCAAAAAGTAAAAACCTTCAACTAATAAAGTCAAAAAATGACTCTAAAATTATTTTAAAAAACTTCACTCACCCTGCTTTGCATAAACCTAAACCAGTTGATGTTGATTTTAGTAAAAATATACTCATGATTACAGGCGTAAATGCCGGTGGTAAAACTATGCTTTTAAAGTCTATTTTATCAGCTGCCTTTATGGCAAAGTATATTATTCCTATGTCACTAAATGAGAATAAGTCACATATAGGAAGTTTCAAAGCAGTTCTATCTATTATAGATGATCCTCAAAATGTTAAAAATGACATCTCAACATTTGCTGGACGTATGCAAGAGTTTTCAAAGATATTTGAATTTAAGTCTGCTCTTGTAGGTATAGATGAGATAGAACTTGGAACTGATAGCGATGAAGCAGCAGCTCTATTTAAAGTTATTCTTGATGATCTTATTAAAAGAGGACAGAAGGTAGTTGTTACAACTCACCATAAACGTTTAGCCGCACTTATGGCTGATAGAGATGATGTAGAGCTTATGGCAGCTATATATGATGAAGAACTAAGAGTTCCAACATATGAGTTTATGCAAGGAATCATCGGCAAAAGTTATGCTTTTGAAACAGCAAGTAGATATGGCATCTCAAATAGTATTGTTAAAGAAGCTAAAGCTGTTTATGGTGACAATAGTGAAAAACTTAGTCTTCTAATAGAGAGAGGTTCTCAACTAGAACGTGAACTAAAACAAAAACATAAAAAAGTTGATGATAGACTTGAAGAGTTAAGACTTAAAGAGTTAGACTTAAAAGAGCAAAAAGAGACTCTTATTAAAGATATAGATGATAAGAAAAACGAACTTAAAGACAGTTATGCACTTGCAATAAATGAAGCCAAAACGGCTGCAAGAGCTGGAGATACAAAAGCTATCCACAGAGCTATGAACAAAGCAAACGACAAATTACCAAAAGAGAAAAAAGAGGTAGTTGCAAATGACTATGTTTTTCAAGTTGGTGACTTTATTAAGTATAGAAATAATAAGGGCAGCATAATATCTATAAAAGAGAAAAAAGAGGCCCTAATTGAAGTTGGAGGAATGAGACTTAGAGTAAAAACTAAAGATCTAAAACCAACTAAAAATATACATGTAAAACCTCGAACAAATATCAAAGTAAATGTTGAGAAAAAATCAGGCTTAAAATGTGACCTACATGGAATGAGAGCTCAAGAAGCAGAAGAAACATTAGATAAGTTTCTCTCAGATGCACTTCTAAATGGCTGGGATGAAGTTATTGTCTATCATGGCATAGGAACAGGAAAACTCTCTTTCGCTGTTAAAAACTTTTTAAAAGCACATCCTAGTGTTAAAAAGTTTGAAGATGCACCACAGCATTTTGGTGGTTTTGGTGCTAAAATGGTTACTCTTTAAAGGATATTTGTGATAATATTTTGTTATTATTATAAAGGCTTAAAATGAAGATATTACTATCACTTTTACTATTTTTTACTTTTGCATTTTCTGCACAACTAGATAAGTTTGCATCTGAAGTAAACTACTCAAGAAACTACAACTCAGCACTTAAACTTGCAAAAGAGCAGAATAAACTACTTATGCTTGTTGTAGTTGGTGATTACTGCCCTTGGTGTAAAAAGTTTGAGCGAAAAACACTAAGCTCTTCTTTGATTAAAAACAAAGTTTCAAAAGACTTCATACCTCTTATTATTGACAAGATAAATGATAAGGGAAAATACCCAGATAAATTTTACTCTAAATATATTCCTACAGTCCATTTTGTAAATCCTAAAACTCAAAATACAATTTTTGAAACTCTTGGGTACATGAAGAAAAAAGAGTTTGCACAAAACATGAACTCAGCTTTAAAAAGTTATAAAGAAGGAAATACTAATGTTGATAAGCATTAAAAAAACAATCTTACTTTTACTAATATCAAGTTCTCTTTTTGCAGGAAGTTTTTTTACACTAGATAATGTAAAATCACTTCGCATCTATATGTCTGCTAAGACCGATATAATCAATCCAGAGCAAAAAGATGCGCTTAAAGATAAGCTTATGAAAAAACTCCAATCTGCAGGTTTTACTTTTGGAGAGGTAGATGCAACCACATTTATGATAAAAATTGAAACTATTGAGGTTGATGATTCTAATGCTATATATGTACAAATTGCTCTTGGAGAAGAAGTTACAACTTCGCGTTCTGGCAATATTAAAAGTTTTGCTTTTACCTATATGGCAAATGATTTTATAGAATCAGAAGAACCATACCAAGATATTGAAGAATCACTAAATTTTCTAATAACAGAATTTCTAGAATCTCATAAAGATGACAATGAATAAAAAAATAGCAATTATTGGCGGTGGCGCTTCTGGACTTTTATGTGCAATTTTTTGTGCACGTAAATCTTATGATGTGGATGTTTTTGAGCAAAATTCTAAATGCGCTAAAAAGATATTAGTATCTGGCAATGGGCGTTGTAATATTACGAACAGAGACTTAACTCCTAATGACTTTTTTAGTGACAACCCATCTTTTGTTATAGATGCACTTGAGAGCTTTGGTTTTAAAGAGTTTAGTCAGTTTGCATCTAGTATAGGTTTACTTTTAGATGTTAAAGATGATGGAAGAGCTTATCCACTTAGCAATGAGTCTAAAAGTGTAGCTTCACTTCTTTTATCTCATGCACAAAACCTTGGCGTTAAAGTTCATATAGATACTAAAATAACAGATATAAAAGAACTTCTTTTAAAGTATGACTCAGTAGTTGTTGCATCTGGTTCACAAGCAGCTGAGCATCTAGGTGGAAACTCTGATGGATATGAGTTTGCAAAAGAGTTCGGTCACAATATAATCCCAACCTACCCTTCCCTTGTTCAGTTTCATCTCGACTCTGCAATAGCTCACAAAATGAGTGGAGTAAAAACTGTTGGCGAAGTGACACTTCTAGTAAATAATAAAAAAGACATCTCAACTAAGGGTGATGTTCTTTTTACAAACTATGGAGTTTCAGGTTTTGCAATACTTGATATCTCTCAAAGAGCAAGTGTAGCTTTAATGGAGTATGCAAAAGTAGATATATCTATAAACCTACTTCCATCTTTTAACGCACAAAAACTCTCAACTCATATTAGCAACTTAGCTAAGGCTATGCCAGACTTCTCTGTTTTAGATGTGTTGGCAGGTCTTGTTCCTCTAAAGATAGCTCAAGGCCTCTTAAAAAGCCTTGAGCTTCCACAAGAAATAAGTGCAAAAGATATCCACACAAAACTTAGTAAAAAGATTGCAAACCAGATGTTAAACTGGCGTTTTGAAGTCACAGACACTCATGGTTTTCGTCACGCTGAAGTAAGTGGTGGTGGAGTTGATACCCTAGAAATAAATCCAAAAACGATGGAATCTCTTAAGCAAAAAAATCTATACTTTTGTGGAGAGGTTTTAGATGTTCTAGGAAAACGTGGTGGTTATAATTTTGCATTTGCTTGGGCAAGTGGCTTTTTATGTTCAAAAGATATAACAAAGTCATAGTTTGATAAACTATTCTCAAATATAAAAAAGGATTTTTAAGATGTCGACAAGTTTAATAGTTTTAATTGTAGTTATTTTAGTTTTAGTTCTTATGTACAATTCTTTAGTTTCAAAAAAGAATCAAGTTGCAAATATCTTTGCAAGTGTTGATACAGTTTTAAAAAAACGCTATGACCTCATCCCAAACCTTGTAAGTACTGTAAGTAAATATATGCAACATGAAAAGTCTCTATTTAATGAGGTAACTAAACTTCGCTCAGATGCAAACAAACCAAATATTAGCGATGAGCAAAAGATAGCTCTAGATGCAAAGGTAAGTTCAGCACTTGGTTCTATTATGGTTGCAGTTGAGAACTACCCTGAGCTTAAAGCAAATGAAAATGTTATGCACTTGCAAGGTACTCTAAATGAAGTAGAAGAGCAGATATCAGCGGCACGTCGTGCTTACAACCAAGCTGTAACTGACTACAACAATGCTTTGGAGATGATACCTACAAACTTTATGGCATCTGCAATGTCTTACAGAAAAAAAGAAGTTTTTGAAATTGTTCAAGCACAAAGACAAAATGTAAATGTTAAAGAGTTGTTTGAATAAAGCAGATGAAAAGTACTAGTAAACTAACAGATTTTTACTACAAAACACTCTACCCTACACTTCAAAAGTTAGAAAAAGATAGAAAAAACCTACGACATAGAATAATTGTAATAGGTGTGATTTTTACTCTTGTAGTTGGACTGATAACTTTTGCTCTGTCTTCCTCTATAGCTCAAGATCCTGATATTCTTTTCTTTATAGGATTTGCTTACTTTGCAATAGCGACTCTAATATATAAGTTTCTCATAAAAGACTATACAAAAGAGTTCAAACAAAACGTCATCAGACCTCTTATACATGCCATTGATGAGAAACTTACATATACGTGCGATAATCATGTCTCAGAACATCTATTTAAACGCTCAGACCTTTTTAGTGAACCTGATAGAATGAGTGGCAATGACTATGTAAGAGGAAATCTTGATTCAACTAAGATAGAGTTCTCAGACTTACATGCTGAAAAAAAGCATAAAGACTCAAAAGGAAAAGTGAGTTGGAGTACTCTTTTTAGAGGTCTATTTATAGTTGCAGAGTTTAACAAAAACTTTCATGGCAAAACTATTGTACTTCCAGACACAGCACAAAGTACTTTTGGTAATCTCATAGGAAACTGGCTACAGTCAAATAACTTCAATAGAGAAGAACTTGTCAAGATGGATGACAACAACTTTGAGAGAGAATTTGTTGTTTACTCATCTGACCAGATAGAAGCAAGATATATTCTTTCTCATTCTCTTATGAAGAGACTTCTTATATTTAAAGAGAAGTCTAAACATCCCGTATATATCTCTTTTATTGGTAATCATATACATATGGCGATCTATTATGACAAGGATCTTTTTGAGCCATCTATATTTCGTTCACTATTAGAGTATAGAATTGCGATGGAATATGTAAAAACTCTTCACTTAGCAATCTCTATAGTGGATGAACTAAAACTAAATCAAAAACTTTGGAGTAAACAATGAGCGAAACAAATCTAATAATACTTAGTGTAAAAGACTTCTTTACAAAACAGATGTTAAAGTACTCTCTTGCACCATTTATACTTACTATAATGATTATGTACATTCTATTTTTTGTAGTAGCTGGCATCGGGGTAGAGAGTCTTGGACAAATGCAGGTTCAAACTACAGAGACTACTATGCAAAATGGTATTCCCCATACTGAGAGTATAAGTACTATGCTTGAAGGCACTGCAATAATTCAGTTTCTTATGAGTTATGCTATTACTTCTTGGATTGCTACATTTCTTATCTATGCTATTGGTAGTTTTATGGTTTTATATGCTTCTATCTTTGTAGCAGTTATAGTTATAGGATTTCTTACTCCATTTGTTCTTAAAGAGCTTCAAAGAAGACACTATAGTGATGTTGAAATGATTGGATATTCAAATATCATAACAGGAATATTATCAGTTGTAAAATGGGCAGCGATAATGATTTTGCTTTTTATACTTTTGATTCCATTTTACTTTATCCCACTAGTAAACATCATAGCCTTTAATCTTCCTCTATATTACTTTTTTCATAAGATGATTTCATTTGATATATCATCAAATATTTGTACTAAAGAAGAGAACAAGCAGATACATTACTTCTCTGCAAATAAAATTAGACTAAAAACTCTAGCTCTTTACCTTGTTTCATTAGTACCATTTGCTATCTTTTTTGGAGCGATATATTATGTGATTTATTTAGGTCATACTTACTTTATAGAGGTTAGAGAAATTCGTAATAATGTTAAATAAAAATCTCTACTCAAGTATACTATCTGCCATTATTGTTTTAATAATTGGCATCATGGCATCTCAAGTCTACTTCTTTTCTATGAAATATGACAAAGACATGGCATCTCGCGCTCAAAACTATAAAATAGAAAGTAAGATAGATACTTATATACAACAAACTAATAACACGATACAAAACTATATTGCAGACTACTTAGATGTTAAGATAAGTACAAAAGAAGTCAAAGAGTTTCAAGAGACTCTAACAAACAAAGACAAGACTAAACTTTATGCAAAACTATATTTCATATCTCTTGGTGTTTTACTTTTAACATACTTTTTTTCTTCTAAAGAAATTTTTCTTGTATCGATTTTAAGCGCTGCACTTATCTCTTGGCTTGTAGGAATTTTAGCACCAATTATGACAATTGAGATTTTTAAAGACTTACCTGTGTTTGGCTACACCATCTTTAAGTATGAATCAAAAGGCATCTGGACTACGGTTGAAAAATTATGGAGTTTACAGAACTATTTTCTAGCTCTAATGATTACACTCTTTAGTATTGCCATACCTGTAGTTAAAACTGTATCTCTGTACTTTAGCGCATTAACAAAGGTAAATATCAAGTATATAGATTTTATAGGAAAGTGGTCAATGGCTGACGTTTTTATAGTTTCTTTGCTTCTTACAAATCTATCTCTTAGTGCAGATGAGTTTACAGATGCCAAGGTTCAAATAGCTATCTACTTCTTTTGTACTTATGTAATACTCTCTATCTTGGCATCTTATATTATTAAAAAAGAGAGTGGAAAATAGTCCAATAATCTTCTTTTGCTTCTATAACAAATTCTTTGGCTTAAGTATCATCATGAGTGTTATGTAAACCTATGAACAAATAACAATCATTTGAGGCTGTTATTTGTCTGTGTGCCACTTAACTATCACTATTTATTTAAGAATAATAGATTAAATATTAAAAAAAACTACAAATTGTCATATTTTAACAGAAATACTACTAATTAACTATCATTAACGATGATAGTTAATTATCTGTTTTAAGGTTCTTCTATATATAATAATGTTGAATAAATAGTTATCTGAACAATAAACACTTTTAATTTACTAAATAATAAAAATGATATTAAACTTTAGATAGAATAAATATTCATAATATAATTACCATTTTTTAATTACATGAAAAGTATTGCATGGTGACATACTTTTAAATAAACTTACATTTTGTTGTTACACTTTTCCAAATGCAATAAGGAAATGTTATGCAAACAACAAGTTTATTTGACTTTATAGATAAATCACAAGGAAAAAACATAAAGGCTTTAACATATATTTCTCTTTTTAGTAGTGCTGGCATTGGTTGCTATGGATTTAAACAACAAGGTTTTAAATGTATCGCAACAAATGAATATTTAGAAAAAAGAATCAAAATACAACAATATAATAATAAGTGTGAATTTGATAGTGGCTACATTCAAGGTGATTTGTCAAAAAAAGAAACACAAGATAAAATTTATAAAGAGTTAGAAAATAACAATGTAAAAGATTTAGACATTTTAATAGCAACACCACCTTGCCAAGGGATGTCAGTTGCCAATCATAAAAAAAACGACCATGAAATAAAAAGAAATTCTTTGGTTGTTGAATCAATTAGAATTGTAAGTAAGATAAATCCAAAGTTTTTTATTTTTGAAAATGTAAGAGCATTTTTAAATACAATATGTACAGATACTGATAATATTGATAAACCAATTGAAGATTCTATTGAATTAAATCTTGGAGGTTCTTATAATATATTATCCAAAGTGGTTAACTTTAAAGAATATGGTTCACAATCAAGCAGAACAAGAACACTAGTTATAGGTGTTAGAAAAGATCTAGTCAACATAAGCCCTTATCAACTTTTTCCTTCGCAACAAAAAGCAAAGAATTTAAAAGCGTTAATTGGTGATTTGCCATCATTGAAAATCATGGGTGAAATATCAGAAGATGATATTTTTCATACATATAGAAATTTTGATATTAAAATGTTACCTTGGATAGAAAATATAATAGAAGGTCAATCTGCATTTGATAATATTGAGCCAACAAGAATACCTCATAAAGTTGTTGATGATAAAATAGTTTTTAATAAAAATAAAAATGGTGATAAATACTCAAGATGGTATTGGAATAGAGAAGCACCTTGTATTCATACAAGAAATGATATTTTAGCTAGTCAAAGTACAATACATCCATCTGATAATAGAGTGTTTAGTATTAGAGAGCTAATGAGAATGATGACAATTCCATCTGAATTTAGATGGTCAAATATAGATTTAAATTCTCTTAACACTCTATCATACGAAGAAAAAAAGAAATACTTAAAACAAAATGAATTAAATATAAGACATTGCATAGGTGAAGCAGTACCCACTAAAATTTTTGAACAAATAGCTTACAATGTAAAAAAAGCCTTCAAGAACAAAGTGCTATCAATTAATGAAATAGATAAGATTATTCAAGAAAACAACTTGCAAGATATACATGTATTAAGAAGTTTTATTACTGAGAATAATTATAAATATGATTTAAATACTTTATATAATATTGCCGAACTTTCAAATATAAAAAGAACTGATACAAAAGCTTATTTTACTAGAGAAGATATTGTTTATAATGTTATAAGTAAACTTCCTAAATTTAAAAATAAAAAGGCTATAAAGATACTTGAACCATCAGTTGGGATAGGTAATTTTTTACCTTTATTATTTAAAAAGTATGAAAATATACAAAATGTTGTTTTGGATATTATTGATATTGACAATGACTCATTAGATACGTTAAAAGTATTATTAACTAAAACAAATATACCTAAAAACTTTACTATTAACTTCACTAATGAAGACTTTTTACTATGGGAAAATAGCTATCAATATGATTTAGTAGTTGGTAACCCACCCTATGGAAAAGTAATAAATAACAAAGCCTTATTAAGTCAATATAAATTAAATTGCGATAATAAAAATACAAATAATTTATTTTCATTTTTTATTGAAAAATCAATAAAAATTTCCAAATATGTATCTTTAATAATTCCAAAAAGTTTAATTAATTCTCCAGAATTTAATCATACTAGAAAAATTATTGAAAGTGAAAACTTACATTCTATTACAGATTATGGCGAAAAGGCTTTTAAGGGTGTAAAAATTGAAACTATTAGTTTTTTATTGGATACTTATAAAAAAGACAAATTCAATAGAGTTAAAATTGAAAGTTACATTACTAATACAATAATGTACCAAAATAAAGATTACATATTTTCTAAAGAATTTCCGTATTGGTTAATTTATAGAAATAGCTTTTTTGATACTATTGTAGATAAAATGGAACTTGATATTTTTGAAAGCTTTAGAGATAGACAAATTACAAAGAAGCACACTTTAAACAGTGGAAATATAAGAGTTTTAAAATCAAGAAACATTGCTAGTAATAGTATTAAGAATATAGATAATTATGATTGTTTTATAAATGAAATAGATAGTTTTATTATATCAAAATATCTAAATCAAAATGACATTGTACTAATTCCAAATTTAACATATAATCCAAGAGCAACTTTTTTACCTAAAGATACTATAACAGATGGTTCTGTTGCACTTTTAAAAGCTAAAAATAATATAAATGTCACTACTAAACATTTGGAATATTATAGTAGCAGTGAATTTACTGAATATTATAAAATTGCAAGGAATAGAGGAACAAGATCTTTAAATATTGATAATAATTCTGTTCAATTTTTTGGATTATTAAAGGAAATATAAATGAAAGATATAATAAATAATTATTTTAATAATTTTGATTTTGATATTAGAAAAAGTAAAAATGCCAGATTTATTGATCATAAAGTAACTGCTGATGTGCTAACAATTATTTCAGATTGTGTTATTGAATTTTCAGAACAAACTAATAATATAGAATTTACTTCAAAAGATATTTGGAACTTCAAATATTCAAGTGAAAATATCAAAGAAGTTTTTGGAAAACCTAATGTTTTAGATAGAAAAGCCAAAAACGAATATAATAAATTTTTTGGTCAGTCTTTAATTGCATTAGCATATACAAAAATATTAATTGGTGAAAAAAGAAGTAATAAATGGTATTTTAAAATAAATAATAAACAAATACTTAAATTTATAGCTATTCGTGAAAGAAATTCACTTATGTTTTTAAATATTTATTTAACTAAAGTTTTAAATGATTCAGATATGTATAAAATTTTTAATGATTTTTTCGACTTACAAACAAAAGAATCTCTTTATCTAGTTAAAAATGAGTATAAAAGAATAATTAGATTAAATACAAAAACTCAAAGTGAACTAGATTTAAATAGAATGTTCCCGAAGGTTTTAAATCCATTAGCTTATGATAGAAAAAAACTAGGTATTGTTGGTGGTTATATTTCTAAAGAAATAATTGGATTTAATGACTTATTTTATAATAGAAAGAATTGGCGAGATATAAAAAAGAAAAGAACTGAAACAAGAAATGAATATGAAGATAGAGCAAAGAGTGAAGTGCAACGCTCAAAAGATGCCTATGTTAAATATACAATTAATAAAGCCACCAATATAGTTAGAAAACTACATTCTCCAACAAGTGAAATAAATGATGATTTATCAGTAGGTGATGCAACTCAAGTACATCATATCTTTATGAAATCAGAATATCCACAAATAGAATCATACATAGAAAATCTAATTTTGCTAACAGGAACTCAACATAATACAAAAGCACATCCAAATAATAATACAAGAATGATAAGTAAAGAGTACCAATTATTGTGTTTATTAGCAAAAAGTGATTCAATTGAAAAATATTATAATACTTACTCAAAAGAAGATTTTCTTTTTGTATTGAAGGTAGGACTAAATACAGAGTTATCTAATAATATTAAATTTAGAGAAATAAAAGAAAAACTTGTAGAATTATACAATGTGGTTTAATTCAACAGATAACAAATCGTAGGAGTCGAACAAGGCTATAGTGCAATTTATCGAGCTTTTATCTTCTAAAGTAAGTTAGATAAAAAACAAATTATTACTGAGTCATATCGCCTTGTCACTTAACTCAGCCGTTATGTACCTACTTAAAAAATGTATATATTAAAAATAATATCCATTCTGCACCTTTATTAATAAAGAACATAATATAATATAATATAAAAAACTATAAAAGGAAGTGGTAATGCCTAAGATACCAGATTATATAAATGGTGTTCAAGTAATAGCTCCTTCAACCGCAAACTTAGATGTTGATAGTGGTTTAATCAAAGCATTAAAACAATGCATAACCTCAAGCATAAGTAATTACGTATTAGAGTCAATCTATATTTCATCAGCTCATGACTCACATAAGTACCCAAGTAGACATATGCAAGGAAAGGGCAAAGCCGTAGATATTTCAAGAATAAATGGTTTACGTATGTCAGTTTATTACACACAAGATTCTAAAGTAGCCGCAATAACTAATGCTATACAAACAAGATTTGAATCTTATCCTGGAAGAAGAGAAAATTTTGGACCATTTTTTAAAAAGAAATTTGGTGATGATTATGTAATATCTGAGCATGGTGACCACATACACCTCTCAATTAATTAAGGAATAATATGAAAAATATTTTATTGATACTATTTTTATTTTTAAATATATCGTGTGCAAAAGACTTGGAAACAAAAGGTGTCAATACTCCTTTTATTAATATTTTAGCAGTTGGAGACAAGCGTGACTTAAATACTATTCCAACTAATTTTGAAAAAAACTTATGGGTGAAGGTTTATACATTACCAAGTAATAAACCAAATAAATGTTTTCCTGAATCACATGGAGTTTGTCAACTTAGTTATTACATAACAAGCTCACAATTAGATGATAGCCCTACAAACAATCTATACACATTAGAGTCATTAGGTGAAATTACTGACTACAAGTGGGAAAACACAGAACTTGTCGATACCGCGATTATTACCATCAAAGTTAACAAGTACACAAAAGAAGCCCTCAATTATAATAAGTCTCTGATAAATGAAATTAAGACATATAAACTTACCATTAATGCAACAAGCATGAGTGTTTTGGAACAATAGGAACATGTTGCATAACAAAATACAGGAGCCAATTATTACTCTCCTTAAACGTTAATCTTCATCCACCTTATCCAACTCTTTTTGAATCAAGGCTCTGTAGGCTTCATCTTTAGGAACTAGACCAGCTTCATATAAAAACTGAGAAGGCATAAAATTTTGTTTTTTAACCTTATCATATTTTGCAAAACTAAGATATAAAAGATCTTTTGCACGTGTAACTGCAACATAAAAGAGTCGTCTCTCTTCATCAAGAGAACCACCTCTTTGCATCAACTTTCTATTTGGAAATCTTCCATCCATCAAATCAACTATAAAAACTTCTTTGTACTCAAGTCCTTTAGAAGCATGTACACTAAGTAGGTTTACACCCTCACCCTGAGTAAGGTCAGATGAACCTAAAATCATTGCATTTAGAAATCTTTCATGTTCTGAATAAGGTTTTGAAAGTTCTTCTAGTAACATCATTTTTCTTGTGATTCTTGTCATTGACTCAACTTTTTGTTTTTCATCAGTTGAACCATCTTTAAGTTGTGCTCTTTTGTTTGAAAGTAAATCAGCAATATATTTAAATACAGCAGATGCAGCTATCTTTTTAACAACTGTTCTTGGTTGTTTGATACCTTTTAAGTCGCGAAACAGCACATAAAAATCATGTAAAAAAGTTGCACTATCTTTTGTAAGTTTTGGATGTTTTAAAATAGGGTTCTTCATAAACTTTGCTTCAAAACCAAGCTTTGCAAACTTTCCTACAGCACCTAGTTCTAAAAAGTCATCAAAGAGACCTAACTGATGATTTAGTTTTCTTTTCTCAAATGGATTTTTTATAGACTCATCAGGAGCATATAGACCATAAAAGATACTTCCATGCCCAAGAGTTTTTAAAGCTATATATATCTCTTTAGCCATTGCACTTCCGATACCACGTGCAAATTCAAAAAGGTGTATAAAAGACATCATATCAGCTTCATTTACAAGAAGTGTATAAAAATCTAAAACTGCTTTAACTTCTTTTGCATCAAAGAAACTTGTTCCACCCTTTCTTTTACAGGGAATATCAAGCTCTCTAAGCCCTACTTCGATACCATCAGCAGAAGAGTTGTTTCTAAAAATAACTGCTATATCTTCATGCTCTGTTTGAGTATCTCTAATCTTTGCAGCTATGGCATGATACTGATCAAACAGCTCATCATAAGCTAAAAGTGTTGGAGCTTGAGATGGCTGATTTCTAGTCACCTCTAGCTGTTTAGGATAGATGCGTTCATTGTGCTCTATTACTTTTGTTGCAAGAGATAAAATAGGCACTGTTGAACGGTAGTTTTTAGTAAGTGTATGAACTATGGCATCTGGATACTTTGTAGTAAAAGAACCTATGATTGAGATATCTGCTCCATTAAAAGCGTAAATACTCTGATCATAATCACCAACACAAAAAAGCGATGGAGGGTTCATAGTTTCTATCAGAGTACCTTGAAGAGCATTTGTATCTTGATACTCATCAACCAGTACTTCTTTATATCCTAAGTGTTTAGTTTTACATATCTCTCTAAAATTTAAAAGTAAATCATTGAAGTTTAAAAAACCATACTCTTTTTTTAGAGCTTCAAACTCATCAACTATATCTGCATATATAAGTGCAAAGAGTTCATGTTCTGGATATGTTTCTATCATCCAATCTTCAAAGTTATTATTTAGTTCTGTATTTTGGAAAAAAGAGTATAAATCATAAAGATAGTTTCCGCCATATGGAGTGATTTCAGCTCCAATATGATCAAATGAACGTTTCTCAAAAACACTTCTAAATAGAGTTTTTAGTTCACGTTGTTGTTTTAAGACAACTTTTCCATCTAGTTTTTTCAACCATCTATAACTAACTGCATGGAATGTTCCTGCTTCTACTTTAGAAGCCACATCTTTTCCAAAATACTCAGCTACTCTCTCAACCATCTCAGCTGCTGCTTTATTTGTAAAAGTAAGTAGTAATATCTCTTGAGGTTTTACACCGTTACTAAGAAGATGACCAATACGCCCAACTATAGTAGATGTCTTTCCTGTACCTGCAGATGCAATGATTAGATTTTGTGCATTATTCGAAGTTGCTGCTACATACTGTTCTTGATTTAAACGAGATAATGGCAAATATAAACCCCTACACAAAATTTTAAGAGTGTGATTATACAAAGATAAGCTTCACAATGTTTTATATATTAGCTTATTTATGTATTTAAAATGTCAGCTTTTAGAGTATGTGATAATTTTTATATGTTATAATAATGACATAAGCTATATAACCAAGGCAGATCAAAATGCAAGACAGAAAAAATACTCTTAAAATAATATCTAATGAAACTAAAAACTCTATAGATCAACTCTCTATTGTAACTCCAAGTATGTACGCTTCTATCTTTTCAAAATATGCTAATAATCATAATACTGATCTTGACAATGAAAATGAACTCTCAAGAGATTTAATGGTTATGGAATGTACAAACCTTACTGATTTACAAACTCAAGCTTCAAAAAATGCAAAAAAATTGAGTGTAAGTGCTACTAAAGCCATAAGTGCAATAAAAGAAAAAGATGAACAGCTACTAAATAGTGTACTTAAAGAGACAGAAGAACTTCGCCGTGAGGTAGAAAAACTTAAAGAGTCTGTTTATAAAGACGAACTTACTAATGCACAAAATAGAAAATGGTTACACGATCACTTTTTAAAAGAAGGTACTCTAGCTATTGTTGATTTAAACTATTTTAAACTTGTAAATGACACATTCGGTCATGTTATAGGTGATAAAGTTCTTATATTTATAGCAAATAAACTAAGACAAACAAAGTACAGTGTTGTTAGATATGGAGGGGATGAATTTATAATCATGTTCTCTAGAAAGGTTTCTTCAGTAAAAGCTATTGCAACCTTAAACAGCATCAGAGAAGAAATAATTTCTAAGAAACTAAAAGCACAAAATGACTCTTTTCATGTTAGCTTCTCATTTGGTGTTTGTTCTTACAATGCGGGTCAAGAATTATCACATGTAATAGAAGAAGCTGATAAGCACATGTATAAGGATAAGATAGAGATTAAAAAAAGAGTTACAGGAATCTAATCTCTTTTTTATAAGCAATATCTCACTTCTTTTAAGATATAATCGCGAAATTTTAAGCACTTAAAACAAGGCGATATATATGTCAAACAGCTATGAACCAAGCGAAATAGAAAACCAATATTACAAAATATGGGAAGATAGAAAGTACTTTGAAGTAGATGGAAATAAAGCCATCCAAGAAGAAGGAAAAAACTTCTCAATCATGATGCCTCCACCAAATGTTACAGGTCGTCTGCACATTGGTCACGCGCTTACATTTACTCTTCAAGATATCATTACTAGATACAAAAGAATGGACGGTTACAAAACTCTTTGGCAACCAGGAACTGACCATGCAGGAATTGCTACTCAAAATGTTGTAGAAAAACAACTTTTAGCAGAGGGCACAACTAAAGAAGAGTTGGGTCGTGAAAAATTCTTAGAACGTGCATGGGCTTGGAAAGAAGAGTCTGCTGGAATCATGACAGACCAACTTCGTAAGATGGGGGTTACTCCAGCATGGGAACGTGAGCGTTTTACTATGGACGCGGGACTTCAAACGTCTGTTAAAGAAGCATTCGTTAAGCTTTATGATGATGGACTTATAGTTCGTGGAAACTATATGGTTAACTGGTGTACACACGATGGTGCACTTAGTGATATCGAAGTTGAACATGAAGATCATAATGGTAAGTTTTACCATATCAAGTACCCTTTTGCAGATGGAAGCGGTCACGTAGAAGTTGCAACAACTAGACCTGAAACATACTTCGGAGATACTGCAGTTATGGTTCATCCTGATGATAAGCGTTACACACACCTTATTGGTAAAAAGATTCGTCTTCCACTTCTTAAAAGAGAAGTAGCTATTATCCCTGATGAGCATGTTGATATGGACTTTGGAACTGGTGTTGTTAAGGTTACTCCTGCTCATGATCAGAATGACTACGAAGTTGGAAAGAGACATGACTTAGAGTTCATTACGGTTTTTGATGAAAAAGGAATTCTAAATGATTACGCTGAAGAGTTCAAGGGTCTTGAGAGAATAGAATCTCGTGACATTATCGTTAAACGTCTTGATGAAGAAGGTTATATCGTTAAGATAGAAGATCATAAACATCAAGTCGGACACTGCTACAGATGTAAAAATATTGTAGAGCCATATATTTCAAGACAGTGGTTTGTTAAAAAAGAAGTAGCTGATAAATCAATTGAGAAAACAAATGCTGGTGAAGCTCAATTTTTTCCTCCACATTGGATTAACTCTTACAACTCTTGGATGGGTGAGTTAAGAGACTGGTGTATCTCTCGTCAACTTTGGTGGGGACATCAAATTCCAGTATTTTATTGTGATGATTGTGACCATGAGTTCGCATCTCAAGAAGAGAATCCTGAATCTTGCCCTAAGTGTGCATCTAAAAACTTAACTCAAGACCCTGATGTTCTTGATACTTGGTTTTCATCTGCTTTATGGCCTTTTTCAACTTTAGGTTGGGGTAATGGAGATGCTGGGAAAGATAAACTATTTCAAGAACAAGATATGAAAGATTTTTATCCAAATACTCTTTTAATTACTGGTTTTGACATCCTTTTCTTCTGGGTAGCTAGAATGATGATGATGGGTGAAAACTTTAACGGTCAGCTTCCATTTAACCACATCTATCTTCACGCTCTAGTTCGTGATGAAAAAGGTGACAAGATGAGTAAGTCTAAGGGAAATGTAATAGATCCTTTAGATATGATTAACAAATATTCTGCTGATATCTTACGTTTTACTCTTGCAATCTCTGCTGCTCAAGGTCGTGATATTAGAATGAGTCAAGAGAAGTTAGAGTTAAACCGTAACTTTACAAACAAGCTTTACAATGCATCTAAATACCTTCAAATGAATGTAGATACTTTCCCTGACTTAAAAGGTTTTTGTGTTAAGACTGATTTAGGTCGTTACATGATGTCTCGTCTTAACTTAGCTACAAAAGAAGTACGTGCAGCTCTTGATGAGTATAAGTTTAACGACGCTGCGACTGTAATGTACAGATTTCTTTGGAATGAGTTTTGTGATTGGGGTATCGAGTTAAGTAAAGCTGACAAAGGCTCTATAGTAGAACTTGGTGCTGTATTTAAAGAGGCAATGAAGCTTCTTCACCCATTTATGCCATTTATCACTGAGCATCTTTATCATGAGCTTTCAGGAACATCTTTAGAGACTTCTGAGTCTATCATGATTTCTTCATTTCCAAGTAAAACAAAACAGAGAAAAGAAGAGAAAAAGTTCGATATTATTATGGATGCTATCGTATCCATTAGACGTGCAAAAGTTCTAGTTGATCTTGCAAATCAAAAAATTGATAAAACATTTGTTAAAGTAGATGGAATCTCAGATAAAGATAAAGAGATGATGACTCCATTTATTATGAAACTTGCAAAAGTTGAAAAAGAGCTTATCTTTACAGATGAAAAAGTTGAAAATGCAGTAAGTGATATTGCTAATAAATGTGAGACTTTTATCCCTACTGACTCTATAGATTTAACTCCGATTATCAACAAACTAACAAAACAAAATGAGAAATTAGATAAAGAGATAGGTAAACTAAATGGAATGCTTAACAACGAAAAATTTGTTGCAAATGCTCCAGAAGATGTACTAGCTAAAAACCGTGAACTTTTAGCAGATGCACAATCAAAACAAGTAAAAGTACAAGAGCAATTAAGCTCTCTTAATAAATAATACTTTATAAATTAATGTCGTGTCAACCTTGACACGACATCATTTATACTATCTGAAAATAACTCATTTAAAAATGGTTCTAAATCTGTAGAACTATATGATGGTTTCATCCACTTTGAAGCAGAAGGTTTGAAATTTTGAGTTATAGTCTCTTTACCTTTTTTAATAATAACTTCTAACTCAATCATACCTTTTAGATTTTTATCAAAACTTTTACCATCATGAATAATCTCTATACTTTTTATATTTACACTCACAACTAAGTCAGCCTCTGCATCTAAAGCAGATTTAAAACCAGCCATATGAAGAGCACTTCTTAAACCATCCATATATTTTTTCTCAAAATTTTCATTGCTAAAAAGCTTTGTAGTTTTTTTACCGTCTTTAAGTATGTAACCTATAGTTTTTTTATCAACTCTTGCATCTACAACAGACTCTATTAAAACACTTTTTTTCTCTTTAGAACTCTCACCTAGATACTGTGCATTATATGAAGAAAGATTTATCGCTTCATTTTTATATGAACATCCACCTAAAAAAACCACAACTGCCAATAAATAAAACATACTTTTCATATCAACATCTCCTAATTAAATTTCTCTCTAAAGCATCTCTTTTACGTAATCATCTACATTATAACGAATAACTTCTCTAACATCTTTTGGTTTAGACTTAGCATCTACTACTACAAACGTAAAGACTGCTTTTGTTGCACTAAACTCTTCACGTGTTTCTCGTGATTTGATTTGAACGTCTACATCTACTTTTATAGAAGTTCTACCAATATGTATTATCTCTGTATATATTGTAAAGATTGCACCATTGTGAATTGGTTTTATAAACTTCATATCACTTACAGCAACAGTTACTGCAGGTGAAAATATAATATCTTCAACAGCTATAGATGCAGCCTTATCCATCTTACCCATTATCCATCCACCAAAAACCGTTCCTGCATGATTAAGGTCTGTAGGAAATACTCTTCCTCTAAGTGCTATCATCTTCATAAAAAATCCTTATCTTATATATTATATTTTTCGCCAATTCCAACAACAAGTGCAATTTCCACCTAAATTAGCTAGCTAATCTTTTACTCATTTCACTGAAAAACACTTCATACGGAGTTTTGTATTT
>NZ_JADGFC010000029.1 GCF_016744025.1 Sulfurimonas sp. | reverse complement strand
CTTTAGACCTGTATGCTCTCATTGTGATGAGTGTAAAAGTATAAAAATAGATGTTAAAAATTTTAAATTTTCAAAATCTCACAGAAGAGTTATGAAAAAAGCAACTTTTATTAAAAGTTATATACAAACACCTACTATGACTAAAGCTCATATAGATTTATTTGAAAAGTACCATCTATATATGAAAGAGAAAAAAAATTGGGAACATAGTAAAACAAATCCTCAAAACTATTATAGTTCATTTGTAAACGGCCATAACGGTTTTGGATATGAGATACTATATTATCATGATGATAAGCTAATTGCAGTTGACTTAATAGACATATTAGAAGATGGAATATCATCTATATATTTTTATTATGACCCTGATTATATAAAGTATAGCCTTGGAAAATTATCGCTTCTTTTTCAAATCGAATTTGCTAATACAAAAAATAAAGATTGGATATATTTAGGATACTACGTAAAAGATTGTTCATCTCTATCTTATAAGGCTGATTATAAGCCATTTGTTACACTACAAGGGAGACCGGAGGAGGACGAAGGGTTTAATTGGATTTAGTTAGTTCTTCTACTTGTTCTTTACGAATATCACTCTTTTTTTTAATAAGTTCATCTTCTAAAGTTTTTTGAATTGACTCTTGTTTGGCTTTATCTTTTTCACGTATTCGTTTAATCTTTGCATCTTGTATCTGTTTTTTACTCAAAGTTTGTTTCTTAGATACAGTTTGCTTTTGTTTGAGTTTTTTATCTTCGTCTAAATATTTTTGTATCACACCACTACTGTTCATGTCATAACTATGAGCAAAGTAATACTCTAAAATTTCATCTTTGTTTTTTTTAGTATCAATCATGCCAGAATTTATAATTTTTGAGAAAAATAAATTATCTTGATCAATTATTGAAGATTTGTAGGATTTAACTATAAGTCTATAAAAAAAATCATTTATTTTTGACAATTGTCTAATAGTTTGAAGATATTGTTTTTTATCTACTTTTTTATTACCAGATTCAATCTCATATCCTATATCTTTTGCCTTATAAACATCTTTAACATATGAATCAATTTTTTCCTCAAATTCTGAATAGTAAGTTATATTCTTTAACTTCTCAATATTCTCAACATTATTATATATTACATCACCTAATGCGGAGTATACCTTTGGATTTTGAGCTATTAATAGTGTTGAGAGGAGGGATAAAATAAGTAATTTAATCATCAAATACCTGTAGAAATTATTTTTTTGTATTATATCAGAATAATAATGATAGAATTATCACATGATTAAGATATTAAAAAAAGAATTTACAATCTACACTGCTCTACTGACGCTGCTGATAGTTTTAATGCATCCAGATATGATTAGTAATCCTACAATTAGACTTGGACTAATGCAAGAAAAGGCAAATTATATACATCCGCTTTTATATACGTTTTTTATATATTTGGTTCTATACTTTTTTAGAGCATTAATTGCTTTTATATTAAGGTTAATTAAAAGAGGTAAAAATAATAAATAGTAGAGATTTGTTAGAGTGAAGGGATACTCCCTCAAAGAGGGAGTAAAGGCAAATATATTAGCCGTTTCTCTTTTTCTGAATTTCTTCAGAAACATTTCTTGGAACTTCTTCATAGTGATCAAATTCCATTGAGTATGTAGCACGTCCTTGAGTTGCAGAACGAAGGTCAGTTGAGTAACCAAACATTTCAGCAAGTGGAACAAATGCATCAACAATTTTGTTGCCTGAACGCTCACCCATGTTGTTAATTTGACCACGACGACGGTTAAGGTCACCGATAACGTCACCCATGTAATCTTCAGGAACTTCAACTTCAACTTTCATCATTGGTTCAAGTATTGAAGGACTAGCTTTACGACAACCTTCTTTGAAACCCATTGAAGCAGCAAGTTTAAATGCCATTTCATTTGAATCTACATCATGGTATGAACCATCATATAATGTAATATCAATATCTTCCATTGGATAACCAGCAAGAACACCATTACTCATAGTTTCTTTACAACCCTTCTCAACAGCAGGAATAAATTCTTTTGGAATTGCTCCACCTTTAATATTGTTGTGGAATACGAAACCTGTTCCAGCATCACCCGGTTGAATAGTAAGGTAAACATGACCAAATGCACCACGACCACCAGATTGTTTAGCATATTTGTATTCTTGATTAACTTTATCTTTAATTGACTCACGGTAAGAAACTTGAGGAGCACCAACTTCAGCTTCAACAGCAAATTCTCTTCTCATTCTATCAACTAGGATTTCAAGGTGAAGCTCACCCATTCCAGAAATAATAGTCTGACCAGTTTCTTCATCAGTATGAACTTTAAAAGATGGATCTTCAGCAGCAAGTTTACTTAAAGCAATTCCCATTTTTTCTTGGTCAGCTTTAGTTTTAGGCTCAACAGCAACAGAGATAACTGGTTCTGGAAAGTCCATTCTCTCAAGAACAACTTTCTCTTCACCAGTACATAGAGTATCACCAGTAGTAGTTGCTTTAAGACCAACAACTGCACCGATTTCACCTGCATAAATCTCTTTAACTTCTTCACGTTTAATAGCATGCATCTTAACGATACGGCCAATTCTTTCTTTCTTATCTTTAGTAGAGTTATGCACGAATGAACCAGATTCTAGAGAACCACGGTAAACACGGATAAATGTTAGTACACCAACAAATGGGTCAGTCATAATTTTAAAAGCTAGTGCTGCGAAATCACCATCATCAGTTGATGGAACTGCAACGTGAACTTCTTCATCATCCATCAAAGTACCCTCAATGGCAGCTGATTCCATAGGAGATGGCATATAAGCAACAACTGCATCAAGTAATGTTTGAATACCTTTGTTTTTAAATGCTGTACCACAAGTCATAGGAACAATTGCCATACCAAGAGTTGCTTCTTTGATAGCTGCAGTAATTTCTTCTTCAGAAATCTCTTCACCTTCTAAAAACTTCTCAGCAAATGCTTCATTTCCATCAACTTCAGAGATTGACTCTAGCATCTTCTCTCTATATTCATCACACTTGTCTTGTAGGTTTGCAGGAATCTCTTCTACGTGGTAATTAGAACCCATAGCAGCATCTTTATCCCAAACAATAGCTTTCATTTTAACTAAATCTACAACACCGTCAAATTCAGCTTCTGCACCAATTGGCACCTGAATAGGAACTGGATTACCTTTTAGTCTTTCACGAATTTGAGTTTCAACTTCGAAAAAATCTGCACCAGTTCTATCCATTTTGTTAACAAAAACAATAGATGGAACTTTATAACGGTTTCTTTGTCTCCAAACTGTTTCTGATTGAGGCTGTACACCACCAACAGCACAGAATACTGAAACAGCACCATCAAGTACACGCATAGAACGCTCAACTTCAATTGTAAAGTCAACGTGGCCCGGAGTATCAATAATATTGATCTGTTTACCTTCCCACTCACAAGTTGTTGCAGCAGAAGTAATTGTAATTCCACGTTCTTGTTCTTGTTCCATCCAGTCCATAGTAGCAGCACCATCGTGAACTTCACCGATTTTATGTTCAACACCAGTATAGAATAAAATTCTTTCTGTTGCCGTAGTTTTACCTGCATCAATGTGTGCAGCAATACCGATATTTCTTACATCATTTAGTTTGTGACTTCTTGCCATGTTTAGTACCTTGTTATATTAGTTGAGAGATAAGCTCTTTTATAAGTAAAGTTTTTTTACTTACAAAAGAGCTGTCAATATTGTTGTCAACACTAAAAAAACTTGTAAACAAATTTGAGTTTTATACTGAGTATAACTTAAGTGTTAACGGAGTTAAGGGAATTTCTTCCCTTAGCGTTGAAAATAGAATATTACCAGCGATAGTGAGCAAATGCTTTATTTGCTTCAGCCATTCTGTATGTATCTTCTTTCTTCTTAAATGCATTACCTTTATCAGATGAAGCATCCATTAATTCATTTGCTAATCTCTCAGCCATAGTTCTTTCATTTCTCTTACGAGCAGAATCAATCAACCATCTGATTGATAATGATAATTGACGTACCGGGCGTACTTCTACTGGAACTTGATAAGTAGCACCACCAACACGGCGACTTTTTACTTCAATAATTGGTTTAATATTCTCAATAGCTTCATTAAATGTATCTATACCAGTTTTTTCACCACGAGAGCTAATGATATCCATTGCACTGTAAATGATTTTTTCTGCTGTAGATTTTTTACCATCTAACATAATTTTATTTATAAATTTCGTTAAAACTTTGCTTCCATAAACTGGGTCAGGCATAATTTCACGAACGGGAGCTTTTCTTCTTCTCATTTAGAATTTCCTTTTCTTCAATTTTTTCAAATTTACTCAAAACAATTACTGTCCTGTAGCTAGCTTGAATATTCTAGTCTAATGACTATTTTTTAGGTCTCTTAGTTCCATATTTAGAACGAGCAACCATACGATTAGCAACACCAGCAGTATCTAATGCACCACGAACGATGTGATACTTAACACCAGGTAAATCTTTAATACGACCACCACGAACAAGAACTATTGAGTGTTCTTGAAGATTATGACCTTCACCACCGATATAAGAAATAACTTCAAAACCTGAAGTTAATCTAACTTTTGCAACTTTTCTTAAAGCCGAGTTAGGTTTTTTTGGTGTAGTTGTGTAAACACGAGTACAAACACCACGACGCTGTGGACACGATACAAGAGCTGGTGATTTTGATTTCTTAATCACACGTTTACGCTCTTTACGAATCAATTGATTGATTGTAGGCATACAATTCCTTTACTTTATTTTTCCAGTAGAATTTAACTCACTATTTTTAGGGAGTTATAGACGCGTAATAGTACAGAAAATGTAATTAAAGTTAGCTTATTTTAAGTGTGGATTAATATTTATGGTTTGGAATGAGAATTAAAAGCTTTAATAAATAGACTTCAGTGTAAATATGGCTAAGAAACATACCTCTAAAAAAGAGGTAAGTTTTCAAAAGAAATCACTAAATGATTTCTTTAATAATATTTTAGTCTTCTTCTGAGTTAAGAATAATTTCTTGATCTTTATAAATACCAGTTCCAACAGGAATAGTACGACCAATAATAACATTTTCTTTAAGGTCATTAAGATCATCAATCTTAGCTGAAACAGCTGCCTCAGTAAGAACTTTAGTTGTATCTTGAAAAGATGCAGCTGAGATAATACTATCTGCAGCAACAGCAGCTCTAGTGATACCAACTAAGAATGGCTCAGCAATCGCAGGACGACCACCAAGACGAGTAATCTTTTCATTCTCAGCTTTAAATTTAGCTTTAGAAATCAAGTCACCTTGAATAAACTTAGTATCTCCAGATTTAACAATTCTAATTTGTCTAAGCATTTGCGTAAAAATTACTTCGATATGCTTATCTGCGATATTAACACCTTGAGAACGGTAAACTTGTTGAACTTCACTTACTAGGTAGTTGTAAAGTGCTTTAACACCCATAATACGAAGTAGTTCGTGTGAAGAAATAATACCAGTAGTAAGTCTCTCACCAGCGTGAACAAAGTCACCAACTGCAACAACTGCAACATGTGATTTATCTACAAAGTACTCTTTAACAATTCCATTTTCAGAAGCAATAACAATACGTACTTTACCACGTAGTGGTTTACCAAAGCTTACTGTACCATCAATCTCAGAGATTAATGCAGTAGCTTTTGGACGACGACCTTCAAAAAGTTCAGATACACGAGGAAGACCCCCTGTAATATCTGATGATTTTTGAAGTGCTTTAGGTGTCTTAGCAATAATATCTGCTACTTTAACAGTTGCACCATCTTCTACAAATAGAGATGACTTAGGACTAATTGCATATCTTAGTAATTCACCATCTTCAGTTGCAAGTACAATTGTTGGTTTGTATTCAGCTGATATATGGTCATTAATCATTAGACGTGTTTTACCAGTTAACTCATCAAGTTGTTCAGTTGCCGTAGTACCTGCAATAATATCTTCATATTTAACAGTACCATTCGCTTCAGTAATAACTGGATTAGAATATGGATCCCACTCAGCAATAACAGTTGACTCATCACTAGTAGGTTTAGCAATTAGAGTAGTAGAATCTACAATAGCATCATCTTCAGTAACTATAACTGATCCACGAGCGATGTAATGTCTGATTGCTTCACGGTGATTTGAATCAACCACAGTAGCAAATAAACCTTTTTCTACAACTTCATATCCAGCTTTAAGACCATCAAATCTTTCTAAATAATCACCTTTAAGTAGGAAGTATTTAACAGTACCATCTTCTTTTGCTAATATTTTTTGAGTTACAGGTGCACCATTGTCAACTAATATTTCAGACGCGTATGGAATACGACTTGGTACATTCCAACCATCTTTAATAGTTTCAACAATTGACTCATCTTCAGCTACTTCAGTTCCACTTTCATATGGGAAGTAGTATTTACCTTCAATTTGACCAGCAACACCAGCTAATTCATTTGGTTTAGCAATTTCATTTTTACGAAGAGCATAACGAATAGTCTCATCAGCAGATGCGATACTGATTATAACTTCATCATGAACAGTTTGAATTTCAACTTTACCAGCGAATGGAGCTTTAATTTTAGGTTCAACTAAAAGTACAGCAGCATTTCTTCTGTTAGCAACTATATTTTTGCCTTCTTTAGAAACATAAGTTTTAAGGTTATAGTAACGAATAAAACCTTCTCTCTGAGCAACAACCTGACGTTCTTGTGCAGTTGAACTTGCTGTTCCACCAACGTGGAATGTACGAAGTGTTAGTTGTGTACCAGGCTCACCAATTGACTGTGCAGCAATGATTCCAACTGCTTCACCAGTACGAACAATGTGTCCAGTTGCAAGGTTAACACCATAACATAGAGCACAAATACCTTTTTCACTTTTACAAGTTGTAGGAGTTCTAATATGTGCAGTTTTAATTCCAGCTTCTGAAATAACCTTAGCACTAACTTCATCAAGAAGAGTTCCCTCAGCAAATAAAATCTCATTAGAAATTGGGTCTATGATATCATCAGCTAAAACTCTACCGTTAAGTCTGTCTTCTAAAGACTCGATTAAAGTATTTTGATCAGAAATATCTGAAATTTCTATACCTTCGTGAGTATGACAGTCATGCTCAACAATCTTAACATTTTGCGCAACATCAACAAGTTTACGAGTTAAGTAACCTGCATTTGCTGTCTTAAGTGCTGTATCGGCAAGACCTTTTCTAGCACCGTGAGTAGAAATGAAGTACTCAATTACGTTAAGACCCTCTTTAAAGTTTGACACAATTGGTGTTTCAATAATATCACCACTTGGTTTAGCCATAAGCCCACGCATACCAGCTAGTTGACGAATTTGTGCAGCAGAACCACGAGCACCAGAATCAGCCATCATGTGAATAGAGTTAAAACCATCTTTATCAGTTTGAACAAGGTCCATCATCTGAGATGCTAGAGTATTATTTGTATCTGTCCAAACATCAATAATTTTATTGTATCTTTCTTGTTCAGTTAAAAGACCAGCTTCAAATTGTTTTTGAATTTCTATTACTCTGTTTTTAGACTCTGTAACTTTTGCTTCTTTTCCTTCTGGAATAATAATATCAGCAATAGATATAGAAACACCAGATTCAGTTGCATGTTTGAAACCAAGATCTTTTAAATTATCAAGGAAAGATGCAGTCACACCAATACCACCGTGTTTTTGAACATAATCAACAACTTCATTGATGTATTTTTTCTTCATAACTCTATTCCAAAGTTCAGAAGGAACAAAATCAGGAAGTACAGCTTTAAGAAGCATACGACCAGCTGTTGTGTGAATTATTCTACCATCAATTCTAGTTCTTACTTTAGCGTGAAGGTCAAGTGCATCATGCTCAATAGCAATTCTAACTTCATCAACATTTGCAAAAAGTTTATTTGAACCTTTTACACCATTCTTTTCTAAAGTAATGTAGTATAGTCCAAGAACCATATCCTGAGATGGTGTAGCAATAGCTTTACCAGATGCAGGAAGCATAATGTTCATAGATGCAAGCATTAGTACTTTACACTCTGCAATAGCAGCAGAAGATAAAGGTACGTGTACAGCCATTTGGTCACCATCGAAGTCAGCATTAAATGCAGCACAAACTAATGGGTGAAGTTGAATAGCTTTACCATCAATAAGTTTCGGATGAAACGCTTGAATTGAAAGCTTATGAAGTGTTGGTGCACGGTTAAGCATAATTGGATAACCATCAACAATCTCAGCTAGACATTCCCAAACTTCGTTTGTTTTGTCTTCAATCATCTTCTTAGCAGCTTTAACTGTAGTTGCATAACCTTTATCTTCAAGTTTAGCAATCAAGTGTGGCTTAAATAGCTCAAGAGCCATTTTTTTAGGTAATCCACATTCATCCATAGCTAAAGAAGGTCCAACAACAATTACAGAACGTCCAGAGAAGTCAACACGCTTACCAAGTAAGTTTTGACGGAAACGTCCTTGCTTACCTTTAATAATTTCACTTAATGATTTTAGAGGACGCTTATTAGCACCTTTAACAGCATTTGCACGACGACCATTATCAAATAGTGCATCTACAGACTCTTGTAGCATACGCTTTTCATTACGAACAATAATCTCTGGAGCTTCTAGTTCAACTAGACGCTTAAGACGTTGGTTACGGTTAATAACACGACGATATAAATCATTAACATCAGAAACAGCAAACTTACCACCATCAAGTGAAACAAGAGGTCTTAAATCTGGTGGAAGAACTGGTAAAACAGTTAACATCATCCAAGCAGGATTGTTTCCAGAGTTTAAGAAAGACTCAATAACCTTAAGTCTTTTTGCAATTGTTTTTCTTTTTGCTTCAGATTTTGTAAGTTCAATGTCTTCTTTAAGTTGAGTAAATAAATCAACTAAATCAATTGAATCTAGCAAATCACGAACAACTTCACCACCCATACGAGCTTTAAAGCCTAATTCGCCAAATCTTTGAACTAAAGTACGGTATTGCTCTTCATTTAAAACATCATATTGTAAAACTGGTGTTTTTGCTTCTGCATCATAATATGCTTCGCCACCAGATTCAACGATATAAGCTTCATAATAAAGTACACGTTCTAAATCTTTCATTTTGATACCAAGTAAAGTACCAATTCTTGAAGGTAATGAACTTACATACCAGATATGTGCAACAGGAGTAACAAGTTCGATGTGACCCATACGGTTACGACGAACTTTAGTGCTAGTTACTTCAACACCACATTTCTCACATACTACACCTTTGTAACGCATCTTTTTGTATTTACCACAAAGACACTCATAGTCTCTTACAGGTCCAAAAATTTTCGCACAAAAAAGTCCATCACGCTCAGGCTTAAGAGTACGGTAGTTAATAGTTTCAGGCTTTTTAACTTCACCATGACTCCAAGACATTACTTTCTCAGGTGCAGCTAAACGAAACTGTATCTGTTTAATATCTTTTGGTCTTTTATCTTCTGTTACTTCAATAGGTACTAATTTACTCATCGTCTTCAACCTCGTCAAAAATCTCTACATCAAGAGCCAATGCTTGAAGCTCTTTTGTTAATACAAATAGTGTTTCAGGAATACCAGAAGCTGGTATCAATTCACCTTTTGTAATTGCTTTATAAGCACGAACACGACCATCAACATCATCTGATTTAATAGTCAGCATTTCTTTAAGAACTGCAGAAGCTCCATAAGCTTCTAGAGCCCAAACTTCCATCTCACCAAATCTTTGTCCACCAAATAGTGCTTTACCACCAACCGGCTGTTGTGTAACTAAAGAGTAAGGTCCAGTTGAACGAGCATGAATTTTCTCATCAACCAAGTGATGTAGTTTAAGAATATACATATAACCTACATTAACACGCTCTTTAATTTTTTCACCTGTCAGGCCATTATAAAGAACAACTTTACCATCTGTATCCATTTTTGCTAACTCAAATAGTTTAGCAAATTCTACAGCATTTACACCTTCGAAAATTGGAGTTGCAAATCTAACACCTTTTGCCCAATCACGAGCATAGTGTAAGAATTTCTCATCACTCATCTCACCAATAACTTTAGATGCGTTCATTAATTTTGCTACATCAGATATAGCTATCATTTTAGCACGTAAGTTATCGATAAAATCTTTTTGTTTAGTTTCAAACTGCTCTAAGATTTGGTTACCAAGTTCACGACCTGCCATACCTAAGTGCATTTCTAAAATTTGTCCAATATTCATACGAGATGGAACACCTAGAGGATTAAGACATACATCAACACTTCTTCCGTCTTCCATATATGGCATATCAACTTCTGGAACTATAATAGAAACAATACCTTTATTTCCGTGACGACCAGCCATTTTATCACCAACTTTAAGTTGACGTTTAGTAGCTATATAAACTTTTACATACTTTACAACACCATTTGCAAGGATGTCATCTTTTTCTAAAATAGTTAGTTTCTCTTCGTGTTCATCACGGAAAAGTCTTTTCTCTTTTTGAAAGTAGTTTTTAGTTTTGTTGTACTCATCTTGAATATTTTCAGAAAAAGATTTAACAATAGCGTTCATTGCAAAACGATTTACTTCAACAAGGTCACCACCATTAATGATGTCACCAGCCTTATAGTCTGTATCAGCAATTTTAATATCATTAACTAAAGCTTCTTTCGTTAAAAGTTTAGTTATTCTTAACATCTCTTCTTTATCAATCATAAGAAGACGGTCATAGTGCTCACGCTCTAAGTAGTCTCTCTCTTCTTTTTCTAATTCTAGTGCACGTGGATCTTTGTCATAACCTTTTTTTGTAAAGATTTTAACATCAACTACAACACCTTCCATACTTGGAGGACAATAAAGTGATTTGTTTATAACGTGACCAGCTTTTTCACCAAAAATAGCACGAAGTAGACGCTCTTCTGGAGTTGGTTTAACTTCACCTTTAGGAGAAACTTTACCTACTAAAATCATACCAACACTTACAGCAGTACCTATTTTAACAATACCAGACTCATCTAAATGAACTAATTCATCGTCTCTAACATTTGGAATATCACGAGTAATCTCTTCAACACCATGCTTAAGCTCTCTAGCTTCTAGTTCTTTCTCATAGATATGAACTGAAGTAAATGCATCTTTACGAATTAATCTCTCAGAGATTACAATAGCATCCTCAAAGTTATAACCATTCCAAGGCATGAAAGCAACCATTGCATTAACACCAAGTGCTAACTCACCTTGGTCCATATTTGGACCATCAGCAATAACTTGTCCTTTTCTTACTTTTTGTCCAACATTTACAATTGGCTTTTGAGCAAAAGAAGTGTTTTGATTCGTACGAAGGTTCTTTTGTAATGGATAATAATCAATATAAATTTCTCCATCATCATCACCCATAACATAGATATGTTTTCCATCTACTTTTTCAACAACACCAGATCTCTTAGCTTTTACACACTCCCATGAATCACGAGCAACAAGTTGTTCAACACCTGTTCCTACCATTGGAGCTAGTGGTCTAAGAAGAGGAACTGCTTGACGTTGCATGTTTGATCCCATAAGTGCACGATTGGCATCATCATGCTCTAAAAATGGAATTAGTGAAGCTGCAACACCAACAGCCATATGAGAAGAAAGGTCAGCATATGAACACTCAGTAGCTGAACGAAGTAAAATCTCACCATCAATTCTTGTTGTAACTAGTTCATCAATAAATTGTCCGTCATCATCTAACTTATTAGATGCAGCAGCAATTTTGATGCCTTCTTCTTGAGTTGCTGTAAGATAAACAATTTCATCAAGAACTTTTCCCTCTTTCATTACTTTATATGGTGCTTCAATAAAACCATGCTCATTTACTTTTGAGTAAGTAGCAAGAGTATTAATAAGACCAATATTTTGCCCCTCTGGAGTTTCAATTGGACAGATTCTACCATAGTGAGTTGGATGAACATCACGTACTTCAAAGCCGGCACGTTCTTTTACAAGACCACCTTCACCTAGAGCTGATAAACGACGCTTATGCGTAACTTCAGAAAGTGGATTTGTTTGATCCATAAACTGAGAAAGTTGCCCACCTGAGAAAAATTCCATAATAGTAGAAGTAATCATTTTTGAGTTGATTAAATCATGTGGCATTAACTCTGGCATTGGGCCACTCATAGTAGATAATTTATCTCTAATTGCTTTTTGCATTTTAACAAGACCATTATGTAACTCATTACCTAATAGCTCTCCAATTGAACGGATACGACGATTACCTAAGTGATCTCTATCATCAATATGACCTTGACCATTTTTAACTTTAATAACATATTTAACAGAGTTAATTACATCTTCATGAGTTAAAACAGTTACATATTCAGGAATATTAAGACCTAATTTATGATTCATTTTCATACGACCAACTTTAGTTAGGTCATATCTTTCAGGATCAAAGAATAGTTGATTAACAAAAATTTTCGCAGCTTCTTTTGTAACTGGTTCACCTGGTCTCATAACTTTATAGATACGAATTGCAGCTAAATCGTTTTCATCTTCTATTTCTTCAGTTTGCTTAAGTAGTTTAAGTGAATCTGCATCTGCGTTGAATGCATTAATCATTGATCCATCAACACCTTCAGCTAAATCATTTGCAATTTTAAATTCACTTACTCCAATCTCAGCTAATTTTTTAAGTTTAGTCTCATCAAGAGGAGTCATTGTGTCAAAAAGAATTTCACCAGTTTCTGGATCAATAATTGGTTCAGCTAAATAACGATCAAGTAGTGTTTCAAGTGGATATTCTACAGTCTTTAATCCATCTTCAATAAACTTTTGTGCTTTTTTAACTGAAAGTCTTTTTCCTGCTAAAACAAGAATTTTACCATCTGTATCAATTAAATCATATGATAGTCTTGAAGAAAAATCACTTGGATTAAAATCCATTGTGAATTTTAAATCATCAATACTAATAATTTGTATAGGGTAAAAAAGTTTTAAAATATCTTGTTTAGAATAACCTAAAGCACGGAACATAATAGTTACAGGAACTTTACGGCGTTTATTAATTCTCATATAAAGGATGTCTTTTGGATCATACTCGAAGTATAACCATGAACCACGGTCTGGAATAATTTGACCTGTATAGATTAGTTTATTTCCAGCAGTTGTTGATTCTTCTTCTTTAAAAATAACACCTGGAGATCTATGAAGCTGATTAACAACAACACGTTCAACACCATTAATAATAAATGAAGTTCTTTCTGTCATAAGTGGGATATCACGAACAAATATACTTTGCTCTTTAATATCTTTTACGCCAAGTTTCTCTTTAGTGTTCTCATCTCTATCCCAAAGTACTAAACGAGTTTTCATTCTTAGGCTAACAGCATAAGTAAGACCACGTTCCATACATTCTCTAACAGTATATTTTGGGTTTGCAACTTCACTACCAATGTATTCAACAGTAAGTCTGTTTTGAGTATCATGAATAGGAAAAACTGATTGAAATACTTGTTCTATACCACTAGCTGTTCTATCTTTAGCATCTAGCATCAAAAAGTTGTCATATGAACTTTGTTGAAGTTGTAGTAAGTTTGGTACTTCGATTTGTTGAGGAGTTTTAGAGAAGTCTACACGAAGACGGTTTCCGGAGTATAAAGTGTTTAACATAGGCTACCTCGATAAGTAATTAGTGTAATATTCAAGCGTCCTTGAATAAATTTTGTGGGGCTCTAAAAAGAGCTTATTTTATAGTGCTTATAAACGACATAAGGGCACTTTTACAAAGAGACTAAATCTCATTGTAAAAGCGCCCAGAATTTGACAGTTTGCACAAGAAATAAATTTCCTGTGCACCCCAAGATAGGGGCATTAAGTAATTACTTAACTTCTACTGTTGCACCAGCTTCTTCTAAAGCAGCTTTTGCTTCATCAGCAGCATCTTTATCTACGCCCTCTTTGATTGTAGATGGTAGTGCTTCACAAGCTTCTTTTGCTTCTTTAAGTCCAAGACCAGTAAGAGCACGAACAGCTTTAATAACACCAATTTTCTTAGCACCAACGTTAGTTAATACAACATCAAATTCAGTTTGCTCAGCAGCAGCTTCACCAGCTACAGCTCCACCAGCAACCGCTACAGGTTGTGCAGATACACCGAATTTTTCTTCAAATTCTTTTACTAATTCAGAAAGTTCTAATACAGAAAGTCCTGAAATAAATTCTAATACGTCTTCTTTAGTTACAGCCATGTGTAATTCCTTGTTTTATTATATATATAGAATCAACTGCTTATGCAGCAGCTTCTTCTTCTTTTTTATCTTTAAGAGCGTTAAGACCAAATCCGATACATGTAAGTGGAGCCATCCAAGTAGCTGCAAGCATACCAAGTAACTCATCACGTCCAGGAAGTTTAGCGAATGCTTCAACTTTAGCAGTATCTGCTACTTCACGATCTACATATGCAGATTTAATAACGAATTTATCATTATCTTTAGCAAATTCAGAAACAACTTTAGAAGTTGCAACAGAATCTTTACCCCAAACAAGAATGTTTGTATCTTTTAATTCAACACCAGTTAAATCAGCTTTTTCTAGTGCAATTGTTGCTAAAGTATTTTTAACAACTTGAACTTTTGCTTCTTTAGCACGTGCGATATTTCTTAAACTTTCTAAATCAGGAACGATTAAACCTTTGTAATCACAAAAGATTACAGCTTGCGCGTCTTTAAACTCAGTAGAAAGTACTTCAATAATTTCAGCTTTTTGTGTTTTTGTCATAGAATTTTCTCCTTTCCAGACAACACTTCAACAGGTATACTGACATTGCAGTAAGATTAAGCTTTCGCTCCCATATCTTTAGTCCATAAAATGCAGTTACCAAAGTAGTAACTTTATAGTGCCTTAATAAAAATTAAGGCACTAAAAATTACTAATAATTATTTAATATCAGCTAGTTCTACTAAATCAAGTTTTACAGCTGGACTCATAGTTAAACTTAGAGCAGCATTCTTAATATAACGACCTTTTGCAGAAGCAGGCTTTTGCTTATTGATCGCAGTAAGGATAGAGTTTAAATTCTCAGCAATTTGAGTAGCTTCGAAACTAACTTTACCAATACCAGCATGGATATTACCTTTTTTATCAACTCTAAAGTTAACTTGTCCACCCTTAACATTTTTGATAGCAGTAGCAACATCAGGAGTTACTGTACCAGTTTTAGGGTTAGGCATAAGACCTTTTGGTCCTAGAATACGACCAATTTGACCAACAAGTCCCATACAATCTGGTGCAGCAACAACTACATCGAAGTTGAAGATTCCCTCTTTTATTTGCGCAACTAAATCGTCTGTACCAACGATATCAGCACCAGCAGCTTTAGCTTCATCAGCTTTAACGCCTTTTGCAAAAACAGCAACACGAACAGTTTTACCAGTTCCGTGTGGAAGAACGATTGCACCACGAACCATTTGGTCAGCGTGTCTTGGATCAACATTTAAGTTAAGAGCAATTTCAACTGTCTCGTCAAATTTAGCACTTTTAAGATCTTTAATTGTGTTACATGCATCTGTAACACCATATGATTTTGTATTATCAATTTTTTCTAATAATTGTTTATATCTTTTACTCATTTTCAAATTCTCCTATGTAATTCTGCCACAAAATTTAAAATCATTGTGGTTGATGATTGTGATTACTAATCTACTACTTCGATACCAATTGAACGAGCTGAACCAGCTAAAGTATTAGCAGCCATATCTTTGTCATCAGTATTTAAATCTTGTATTTTAGCTTCAACAACTTCCATTAATTGAGCACGAGTGATTTTTCCAACTTTATTTTTAAGTGGATTATCAGTACCTTTTTTAAGTCCAGCTGCTTTCATAAGAAGTGCAGATGCCGGTGGTTGTTTAGTAACAAAAGTAAAACTTCTGTCTGTATAAACTGTAATAATTACAGGAACTTTGAATCCCATTTTATCTTTTGTTTTTTCATTGAATGCTTTTGTGAATTCCATGATGTTAACACCACGTTGTCCTAATGCTGGTCCTACTGGTGGTGCAGGGTTTGCTTTACCAGCTTCGATGTGTAGCTTGATATAGTCCATAACTTTTTTTGCCATATTTTTTCCTTTTTTATAATTTAAATTATTTTTTCAACTTGAGTGTAAGAGATATCAACCGGAGTTGCTCTACCAAAAATTGAAACATTAAGTTTTAGAGTACCATGCTCTAAATCATATTCATCCACAGTTGCAGTAAAGTTTGCGAATGGACCATCAATAATACGTACAGTTTCACCATTATCAAAATAAACTTTTGGTTTAGGTGCAGCACGATTATTAACACGATCTAAAATAACATTAATGTCATGATCACTTAAAGGTGTTGGTGTATTTGCCTCACCAATAAAACCAGATACTTTCGGTAAAGCAGTTATTAAATGTTGAACCTCAGTATTTAAGTCTATGTTTGCAAAAACATATCCTGAGTATAATGAGCGTTCAGTAATTTTCTTTTTACCGTCTTTTACTTCGATTACATCTTCTGTTGGAACAATAACTTCTTTTATGAAATCTTGTAGTCCCATTTCTTCTATCATATTAAGGATTGCTTCACGAACAGCTCTTTCACTACCATATGTTTGGATTGAGTACCATTGATGTGCCATATTTTCTCCTTAACCTAAAATTGCAGACATAACAGATGACATAATTAAGTCAACTAAAGCTAAAAAAGCCGCTATTACAGTTACAACTATTAAAACAGAAATATATGCTTGTTTAACCTGACCTTTCGTAGGAAAGATTACCTTAGTTAATTCCGATCTTGCATTTCTTATATGTGTACCTAAATTCATTAAACTTTCCTAAAAGTGCATTAATTATAAATAAAGCTTAAAGCTTCACTAATAATTAATGGAAGTGGCAGGCACAGGGGGACTCGAACCCGCAACACCCGGATTTGGAATCCGGTGCTCTACCATTGGAGCTATGCGCCTATATTTTGATAAATAGGACAGAGTCCTATTTAAAACAAAAAAGAGATTAAACTATTACAGTTTCATCTCTTTGTGAGTTGTATGCTCTCTACAGAACTTACAATATTTTCTTACTGAAAATTTTTCAGTATGAGTTTTTTTGTTTTTAGTTGTGTGATAATTACGTCTAGTACATTTCTCACAACCTAAGTGAATCGCTTCTCTCATGTTAAATAACCTTTAAAAGGATTAATGCAAAATTCGCGTAAGCGAACTATGCAAGAATCTCAGCAACAACACCAGCACCAACTGTTCTACCACCTTCACGGATAGCGAACTTAGTACCTTGTTCCATTGCAATTGGGTGAATTAATTCAGCAGTTATGCTAACGTTATCACCTGGCATAACCATTTCTGTACCTTCTGGTAAAGTAATTGCACCAGTAACATCAGTAGTACGAACGTAGAACTGAGGACGGTAACCATTAAAGAATGGAGTATGACGACCACCCTCATCTTTACTTAATACATAAATTTCAGCAGTAAACTTAGTATGAGGAGTAATAGTACCTGGCTTACAAAGTACTTGACCACGCTCAACATCGTCTTTACCTATACCACGAACTAGAATACCACAGTTGTCACCAGCTACACCTTGATCCATTTCTTTACGAAACATTTCAACGCCAGTTACAGTAGTTGATTGAGTATCTCTAATACCAACGATTTCTACTGTTTCGCCAATTTTAACAGTTCCACGTTCGATACGACCAGTTACAACTGTTCCACGACCAGAAATTGAGAAAACATCTTCAACAGGCATTAAGAAATCTCTGTCAGTTTCACGAACTGGCTCAGGGATATAAGCATCAACAGTTTTCATTAATTCTTGAATCTTAGCAGACCACTCACCAAGAGTACCAGATTTAGCTTCTTCAAGAGCCATAGTTGCTGAACCAGCTGTGATTGGAGTATCGTCACCTGGGAAGTCATACATGTCAAGAAGTTCACGAATTTCCATCTCAACTAATTCTAATAACTCTTCATCATCAACCATATCTTCTTTATTCATGAAAACAACTAGGTATGGAACACCAACTTGCTTAGAAAGAAGAATGTGCTCACGTGTTTGTGGCATTGGGCCATCAGCAGCAGAAACAACTAGAATAGCACCATCCATTTGAGCAGCACCAGTAATCATGTTCTTAACATAATCCGCGTGACCTGGACAGTCAACGTGTGCATAGTGACGAATGTCAGTCTCATACTCAACGTGTGATGTAGCGATAGTAATACCACGCTCTCTTTCTTCTGGAGCATTATCGATTGCATCGTAGTCCATAAGTTCTGCACCATTTGTTACTGCTAATACTGCAGTAATAGCTGCTGTTAATGTTGTTTTACCATGATCTACGTGACCAATAGTTCCAATGTTTACATGCGGTTTATTACGCTCAAACTTTTCTTTTGCCATAGTGTCCTCCGACTTTAATTGTGAATTGAAACGGGATTATACCCAAAAATCATTCAATTATTGCTTAATTTTAAACTAATATTATCAAGATGGAGCTCACGAGCGGATTTGAACCGCCGGCCTCTTCCTTACCAAGGAAGTGCTCTACCCCTGAGCCACGAGAGCACAGATGATTATCAGTAAATTTTGCAAGCAATAATTGCATAATTTTTTTATTTTGTTATTAGTTTTTTTTGATTAGATTTAAAAGCTATATAGATATCTATATAATATTCTATATATGAAGTAATTTAAGTTGAAATTGTACTTCAGCTTCCAGAAATTAAAAGGTTTCAATGGAGCGGGAGACGAGATTCGAACTCGCGACAGCCTGCTTGGAAGGCAGGAACTCTAGCCACTGAGTTACTCCCGCAGCTTCATTGAATGGTGGTGGGAAGAGGAGTCGAACCTCTGAACCCATAGGGAGCAGATTTACAGTCTGCCGTCGTTGGCCACTTGACTATCCCACCGTTTATAATATCTGGTCTAACACTGTTTCTAATATTCTATTTCAATGGTGCTGACACGAGGATTTGAACCCCGGGCCTGTTGATTACAAATCAACTGCTCTAGCCAACTGAGCTATGTCAGCATCGAAATTGAATGGGAATTATAGTCCAAATGCTTTTCTATGTCAAGGGTTTTTCAGAGAAATTTATAAAATCTTCATCTTTTAGCACAATTGGTTCATATTTACCCCTATATTCACCTATTTCCTCCGTTATTTTCATTAAGAAGCTAGGCTTAATATGATTTATGTACAAGCGAAAATCATTTCTTTTTATGTTTTTTATACTTTCAAATAATAATTTAGGTGTTAAATGTTTACTCTCTTTTGCAAGAATTGGCATGCTAGATGGAAAAGAACATTCTATAACTATAGAATTTATATCTTTTCTTGTATCAATTATCTCAATTACATTATCTAAATCATAAGTATCTGCTGTAATTAATACTGAATCACCATCTCTTTTAAAAATATATCCACAACTTGGAACTGTATGGTCAGTTTTAAATGGCTCTATTGATTCATTATCATTTAATGAATACTCTTTACCCAATTCTATTTCTGTATAAGATAGTGCTGGAGTATCTGACTTTGTTAAAGTTATTTTTGAAAAGTCTGGCCAGATAAGATTATTAAAAAAATGTTTTTTAAGAGCTTTTATAGTTGCAGGTAGTCCTAAAATATTTAAAGTTTTAGTTCTCATAGAAAAATAATTATCTAATATATAGGCAATATCGCTAATATGATCTAGATGCGAATGAGTAAGCCATATATTTTCTATATGTATACTTTCCTCATCTAATGTAACTAATATATTTCCTGCATCTATTACATTATTTTTATTTAGTAAAAAGGAACTTGTTCCAAAACCTTTTGCTCTTGTTCCATAAGCTCCAAGTATTTGAATTTGTTTTGTATTTATACTCTGAGCTTTTACTTCTTCTTGATATATATCTTTAAACTCTTCTCTAACTTCTAATATTTTAACTAAATTCTCAAAAAATAGGTCTATCAGCTTTGGATCGAAGTGTTGACCTCTTTCTTCTTTAAATAAATCAAATATCCTATCATCACTCCATGCCTTTTTATATACCCTATCAGAACCCAAGGCATCAAATACATCAGCTAAAGCAGTTATACGGCCATACACATGGATCTCTTCACCTTTTAGTTTTCTTGGGTATCCATTACCATTCCATTTTTCATGATGCTGATATGCTACTATTGCTGCAGCTTGAAGAAGTGGTCTGTCAGAGTTCTTAATCATACTGAACCCAAGCTCTGCATGAGTGTCCATTATTTTTCTCTCTTCATCATTAAAGCGACCTGGTTTTTTTAATACAGAGTCTGGAATAGCTATCTTACCTATATCATGTATAGGAGCAGCCTGCTTCAAAAGCTCTGCTTCTTTTTCATCCATACCATATGCCAGTCCTAAAATCTTACAGTACTCGGCAACCCTCTTTACATGATTTCCTGTCTCTTTACTTCTACTCTCAGCAACTGCACCCATAATAAGTACAACTTCTCTTTGGGTATCTTCTATTTCAATAGTTAAACGTGCAGAAATAAGTGTCTCAGCCGCGTATGTACTTGCCAACATTAGACGTTCCATATCTTTTATATCAAAAATACCTTTTTCACCTTGATGATTTATAACCTGAAATGCACCGATAATTTGATCATCATTGTCGAACATAGGTATAACCATCATACTTTTTGTTCTGTAACCGGTCTTCTTATCTATCTCTGGATTAAATCTATCATCAAGGTAAACATCATCAATAATAATCTTTTCACCACTTGTAATAGAAGTACCTACTATTCCGGAGTCCATTGGAAGTCGTATAGCTTCAATACCATGAGCTACCTTTGTCCATATCTCTTGCTTTTCTTCATCTACTACCCAGACTGTACATCTATCAGAAGAAGTAAGTGCTCTACCCATATTTGCTAGAACCATAATAATATCGTTATATTCTCTTAAAGAAGAGACTTCGGTCAGATATGTAAATATCATTTGTAGTATTTCGTTTGCACCTAAGCTTCTTGCATGTTTCATTATAATTTCCTTGCTACTTTGTTGTCATCTTGTGAACACCCCATGGTTGTTCATCTTGAATATGTGGTAAAAAATATTTTGATGGCTTATCATCATAGTCTTTAACTAATATAGTAAATAATACTACAGCTTCTTTAAAGTCACCACTTTTATATATTCTAAGTGCCTCGTCATATAGTCTTTTAATCTCTCTAGACTTATCATTGTCTTGCATTAGTTCATATAGAAGCACTGCTTCATCTTTACCTTTTACTTGTACAGGTTCTATTTCTCTATATATAAATTCACTACTTATCTTTGATACAGTAAACTCTGTAATTAAGATATCAACCCCATAGTTTTTTGTTAGACCTTCTACTCTAGATGCAAGATTCACGCCATCACCAATAACAGTATAGTTAAACCTAGTATCAGAACCCATATTTCCAACAACTACATTTGCCGTATTTATTCCTATCCCTATTCGAATGGGATTGATATTTTCAATAATAAAGGCTTCATTTAGTTCATCTAACTTTTGTATCATCTCTAAAGCACTCTTGCAAGAAGCGTCTGCATGATTTTTGATATCAACTGGTGCATTAAAGAATGCCATTACAGCATCTCCTATGTACTTATCAAGCATTCCACCATTATCTAAGACTGCATTTGTCATTGGAGTAAAGTATCTGTTAAGTAAAGTAATAAGGCTTACTGGATCCATTGACTCAGATATAGTTGTAAAACCACGTATATCGCTAAAGAGGATACTAAGCTCTTTACTCTCTCCACCAAGAGAAAGTGCATCTGGATTTTGTATAAGTTTATCAAGTAAGTCAGCAGAAAGATAAGAAGAAAATGCCCCACGCATGAACTTACCACTTTTTTCTTGTATAGTAAATGCAATAGCTTCAATTGAAACTAAACTAAGAACTAAAGCTATTAAAGGATAGAAAAGGTCTATATATATCATCTCAGTTACAAAAAGATATCTAATGTAAGCATATACTAATAAATAGACAAGTATATTTATCACTACTCTATGAAGTATTTTTTTAAATAAAATGACCAAAATAAATGGCAATAAAACCATAAAAACAATCAAAAATGAAGTTATATGTTTTGGTTCTTGTATAAGATGATTTTCTAATAGATTAGATATAAAAGTGTAATGAAGTAATGGTCCGGGGATAGAACCAATTGGTGTACTTACAACATCCCCTGCTCCAACTTCTGTAATTCCAAGAATAACTATCTTATCTTTGAAATATTGTGGTTTCACTTTTCCAATTGTAATATCTAAAAACGATACTATATTATAAAGCTTGGGATTATAGAAGTTTAGTCTAATAAAACCCTTCTCATTTAAACCTACTAAATGCTTATTAATTTCTACATGAGATGCGTCTACTCTATTTATATCCTTATTAAATTTTAGTCTCAAACCTTGCATTGCTAAAGATGGATATAAAATATTTTCAAAATAAACCGCGATAGGATAAGAGCGAAAAAGATGATCACTTTCACTTAGAGTAGAAAAACTTCCACTTAGAGTACATGACTCTAAAATTGATACAATATTTATCTCTGCAAATGGAGCACTTATGAATTGTGGATTATTTAATTCTGATATTTGAGACTGAAGCATATCAAGAGATGAGTCACCTAATATATCTAACTCTTCATCTGTAATTTTCTGCGTAGACTTATCTCTTAAAAAAAAGCCACATACACTAGAGTTTAATCCAGATAGAGACTCAGCTAAAATTGAATCATCATTCTCTGTAGTTGTCTCAGAGAAAATCATATCCATTAAAACAACATCTGCATCAACAAGAGCATCTATGCCTTTAGCTATTATATCTCTCTTGAATGGCCATCTTCCAAACTCATTTACACTTGGCTCATCTATAGCAACAAAAACTATTTCCTGACTTGGTTCTTTTTTTTGTAGTTCGAAGTTTATATCGTTATAAAGTAGTGAAAAACTCTCAAATGGCTCAACCTTATATAGATGCAACAAAAGAGTTACAATAAATATAGGTAATAAAACACCAATATAGAGAAGTTTATCCTTAATCATTTTACTCTATAGACCCCATGAGTTTTTCAAAATATTCAAACTCAGCTTCATCTTCTTTAGTCCATGCTTTTTCTCCAACTTTATTTCCATCAAACGAGACTGTGTTTCGCTCTTGAAGATCAAACTCTTTTGTTATAAGAGCTACTGCTTCTTCTTGCTGGGACTTAAACTTTTCAAATTCTGATTCTTGTTGGGATACAAACTTATCATATTGTGCTTGGATAGTTTTTCTGTAAAGTTCAAATTCATCTTTTACACTTTGAATACCAACAACACCCTCTTTTAGTTTTACAGAAGCATTCTCACTTGAGTCTACGATGAAAGTTGTTCCCTTAATTCCTATAATAGCAAAAGGTGTTTTTACCTTAAGAGCATTCTTTGCATCTCTTGAAGTGATTTTATAATAAACCTTTCCCTTATCTTGTTGCGCAATATTTTTTGAGCTAAAATAAAGAGTGGAGGAAGCGTCTAAGACTAAAGTAGAACCATCCAAAAGGTTAATAACAACATTCGCGTTTTTAGCAGTAGTGATTAAGTCTCCTTTTTTTATTTCCAGACATTTTTTTACCTTACTTTTTTTAAATGAGTTTTCACTTTTAACTTTTACATTTCCATTAACTTTTTCAACACTCCCCAAAGCATCATTTGCACTAAGTATGCCAACACTTAAAAAAGTAATAAAAATAGACATTAGAATCTTTTTCACAAGAAACCCCCATATTTTTTTACCTATTATATCATTTAAGTAGGTACAATTAGATAAAAAATAATCTACAAAATGACTAAGGATTTATATGCTAAAAATACTGTTTTCACCATCTGAAGGGAAGAATAGCGGTGGTGAAGAGACTCCAAAAGAACTGCTTTGTTCTAATGAAGCAAGACAAACAATACTAGAGCAATACAACAAGATAGCAACTAGTGGGGATGAAGATACCATCAAAGAGTTATTTGGTTTTAAAAAAATGAGCGACTGCGAAGCATATGCAAATGATATCTTTAACTCACCACTTATGTCTGCAATAGAGAGATACCAAGGAGTTGCCTATGATTACCTTGATATAAGCTCTTTAGATGCAGCTCAAGTAGAATATTTAAAGACAAATACTATTATTTTTTCTAACCTATATGGTCCTATCCTTGGTGGAGACACAATAGCAAACTATAAAGTAAAACAAGGAAATAACATAGGTAGTATAGTTCCCGATAAATTTTATAAAGATAGATTTTCATACCAATTAGATTTATATTTAAATAATGATGATATTTTAGATCTTCGCGCTGGTTATTATGATAAGTTTTATAAATCAAATAAAACCTATACAACAATGAAGTTTTTAAAAGGTGGCAAAACTGTTAGTCACTGGGCTAAGGCTTACAGAGGTTTAGTTTTAAGAGCACTCGCCAAGAGTAATATAAACTCAATTGAAGAGTTTAAGTCTTTAGAGATTCAAGGACTAAATGTAAAAGAGATTAAAGTTATAAAAAATAAAACAGAGATCGTTTACGACATTACGCAGTAATAAGCTGCGTAGGTTTAATCATCTTGTCTTCTAAAAGAGCTTTAATTAGTTTTTGTTTTGCACAGTAATGATTTGTAGAAAGACTTACAAGCCCATCATGAACTGAGTAATCTAAATCAATTGCATTTCTAGAAAAATAATCAAAAACATTTTCTACCCTGATTCCAACTTGACACTCCCTAGGAACAACACTCTTACCATCTTTAGTAATCATTCCATTAATTATATTTATAGTAGTCATATTTAACTCCTTAATTTTATAACTATAAAAAAATATAGTGTAAAAATAGTGAGAAAGATAGACATTTCGTTAAATATTATAATAATTATTAACATCTTATATGCATTAAGAATAAAGTTAGTTAAAATACTATAATGAACCCCTAAAACTGAACCAGTAAAATTTGTTTTCTTATTTCAAAAATGATAAAATTGAAATAGAAAATATAGGGATTAAATATGAGTGT
>NZ_JADGFC010000028.1 GCF_016744025.1 Sulfurimonas sp. | reverse complement strand
GACTTCAGCTGCGTTAACATATGTATGTTCTAACAAGCAGGTGTTTTTTCTCTCTTTTCTCCGCGTCCTACAAAAGATTGTTCAATCATGAAAAATATTTCCATTATAGTTTCAAAAAAGGAAGCACAATCAATCATTTTACATTAGGAGTCATCGGGACTTCAAAAAAAGAAGAAGAACTACGTATGCCTATCCATCCAGAACATTTAGAACGCATTCCAAAACACATTCGTTCTCAGATGATATTTGAAGAAGGCTATGGAAAACTTTTTGGTATTTCTGATTCAGTTATAGAAAAAATGACAGGAGGGATTGCATCTAGAAGTAAAATTTTAACTAATTCTAAAACTGTAATCATTGCTAAACCAGTTCCCGCTGACTTGCAAGAGCTCCGTGAAGGCGCAATATTATGGGGTTATCCACATTGTGTACAACAAAGAGATATGACTCAAATAGCCATAAACCGTAAACAGACACTTATCGCCTTTGAAGATATGTTTATATGGAGTCCACAAGGACAAGTCGGGCGTCATACTTTTTACAAAAATAATGAAATGGCAGGATACTGCGCTGTACTTCACGCCCTTCAAATCAAAGGAATAGATGGACACTACGGAAACCAGCGTAAGGTAATTATTTTTAGTTTTGGAGCAGTAAGCCGTGGAGCAATTTATGCCCTAAAAGCTCATGGATTTAGAGATATTACGATCTGTATTCAAAGACCAAACCATGAAGTAAGAGAAGAAGTTTTAGACTGTGATTATGTGAGTATTCTTCCAGGAGGAGAAGAAGATGAATCACGTATGGTGGTAGTTGAGCATGATGGAAGTAGGCGTTCACTCTGTTGTCTTATAAATGAATCAGACATAATTATAAATGGAACGTATCAAGAACCTGGGACTCCGATAAACTATGTCATTGAAGAAGAAAAATCATGCCTTAAATCAGGTTGTCTTATTATTGATGTTAGTTGTGATGAAGGAATGGGCTTTTATTTTGCTAAACCAACTTCATTTAAAGAACCTATGATTAAGATAGGAATGGTAGATCATTATGCGGTAGATCATACTCCTAACTATCTCTGGGAAAGTGCTACAAGGTCAATATCTGCAGCGCTAATTGTACATCTTTAAACGGTGATGGCAGGTCATGAAGAATGGCAAAAAGACGAAACTATCCGACAAGCTATCAATATTGATGAGGGAGTGGTTCAAAAACCAAATATTCTACTGTTTCAAAACCGTCAAGAAAACTACCCTCATGAGTATATTGATAAAAGTAATTAACTTGGAAAGTAACCGATTCTAAATCCACCCCAGTGTTTGCCATTAATATTTATAGGAACAGATAAATCATGCATTATCTCTCCTGTATCTCTTTTATATGTTTGTAAAAGAAGTCTTTTAGTGTGATTTCCACAACGTGAACCTGTTCTATCATCAAAAATTCTCTTGCTTCTATTTGCAACAAAGTCTTTGTCATAGTCACCACTAAGAGCTTGTGCAAACTTATTGTTATGAGTTGCTACATATCCATTTGGATCAGTGGCTATTGCATAGGCTATGTGTTTATCAAGCTTAAGTACTGCTTCTTGAGTAGAAGGTAGGTTATCATCACAAAACTTATCGTATTTGGTTGAAAACTTTTGAGGATTAGTTCCTTGTATCGCTTTGTAATTTGTATCAAAGAAGTCACTCTCTTTCATTTTTCCATCATTTATAGCTTTTTCAAACAATGCGCTTATTTTTAGAGAACTTTGCTCTGCTATGGTATAAACATTCTCATGATTTTTATCTAGTGCAAATTCACTAACAGACTCATGTGAACCCTCTGAGGAATCTATAAGTTCATGTGTAGCTTCTGAAATCCCCTGCATCTCTTTAGTACCCTCTTTTAACTGAGTACTAATATTTGCTATAGATACAACTATAGACTCTAAATCTGTAGTATTTGAAGAAGCGCTTGTAGCGATATGTGTTATTTGTTCTTCCACAAGGTTAGACTTATCTAAAAACTCTTGGAGTTGAACTCCGACATCTTCAACTATTTTAACACCTGTATTTATCTGCTGTGAGAGTTTTTTTATCTCATTTGTCACTTCAGTTGTTTCTTCTTGAATTTGAACTATTGAGATATCTACTTCTTTGGTAGCATTTGCTGTTTTTTCAGCTAAATTTCTTACTTCATCTGCAACTACCGCAAAACTACGACCGTGCTCTCCAGCACGCGCAGCTTCTATTGCAGCATTAAGTGCTAGTAAATTTGTCTGATCAGCTATTTCATCAATAACTTGCGTAACTTTTTTGATATCTTCTGATTTAGTACTTAGAACTATTACTTTTTCACTAGCTGCAAGAGCAACAAGATTTAAACTTTGCATATTTTCTATAACAGTTTGTAAATCATTTTTACATTTTATACTGCCTTGCATAGTTTGAGCTGTAAAAGAAGAAGCTTCTTTTGCACAGTTTGAGACTTCTGTTACATTACTTATAATATGTTGCGTAGTAGTGGAAATAGTTTCTACAGCTATAGCCTTTTCTTCTAATTTTTTAGAAAGATTATCTATAGAACCAGATAATTTTGCAGTGTGCATGGAGTTCTTACCTGCATCTATAGATAGTTTTTCTGCCATATCCATAAGTATGTCTAGCATTACGTAGGTTTTATTATAAAAGGCATGAACAAAAGGAAGAGAATCTTCATACTTTTTAAATTCTTTTTTATATTCTTTTTGTTTTTCAAAATCTCTTGTCGAAAACTTACTTAGAATTTCAACACTTTTTATAATTGGTTTAAAAAGGAGTATATGAAAACCTGCAACTGTTATGGTTGAGCCTAATAAAGAAAATAATAGAATCAATGGTAAACCCAAATTGAAAGGTATTACGAAGGTTATTAGATAAGCCAAAAATGACATAATTATCGTTGGTCCAATTATAGCTTTGATGTAAAAGGGTAAAAGTGTAGATTTTAGATTATACATTTGCACTCCTGAATAAGTTGTAGCTAGCCTTAAAAAACTCTAGACGAATCATTATATAATATTATAATTAAACTAGTTTTATAGCTAAAAAATTCTATTTAAAAAGCTCTTTGGAATTCTCTTTTAAAAAAACTACATATAATAAACTATATAAGAGTTGAAAAGATTATGTCAATTAAAGATAAAGAAAAACGGGATGCTAAGTACCTCGTATAAAGCCAGTTGATAAGACCTAAACAAGCTAGCAAAAACTTAAGAGAAAAAACAGTTAGATGCAACAATAACTACTATGATATTATTGTTATTGCTAACTTTTTTGATAGAAAAGTCTTGGAATCTGCAATGAATGAACTTAAAAAAGGTAGTAACAGCTAAAAAGAATATCTAAAGCAATTTAAATTTTTATACTAATGTGCTAACTTTTGAAATAATAAAAGCACTTTATGTACAATTGTTTATATACAAATTTAAAGGCTATTTATGAAAATCTCAAAACTATTTAGAATTTTATTTGGAGTACTTATACTATCAACTCTTGGCTTATCAAACGAGATGTTAATAGATGCTGTAAAATCAAATACTGATACGAAAGTCAACAATAAAAATCAAGAAAATAATAAAAACAATAGTGAGGCTTCTATAGATGCAAGGTTTTCATCTAAATCTTATCAAAGTGCTGAATGGAGGAGAAAAGTTGATGATGGTTATGAGAAAGGTAAGATAAGAACTCACTAATATATACCTTTAATCAAAGTAATATGTTAAAATACAAAAAAAAGTATATGTATGTTAAATAAATTTCTCTTTTTCATTCTATTGTCTAGTGTTTTATACGCTAACAATATCATCCAAAGTACTTACTATATAGATAACGATGATATATATCTTTCTCACATTATAAAAGAACCTTCAAATGATCAACAAATATACAAAATAGAACTTGGAAAATATACAAAAAGAATAAGAGCTAAAGAGTTAATAAAAGTTTTAAAAGAATACGGATATAAGGATGTCAGTGCTAAAAGCAGGTATGTAAAGTTTATAAAAAAAAGTCCTATAGACACATCGAGTATAGAAGCAAGCATTCAAAATCATTATTTAGATAATTATGAAAACATAGAGATAAAAGAGATAGTAGTTGAACCAAGAGGCTATATAAAAACTCTTCCAAACGACTACCAAATAGAGATAAAAAACAATAACTATCTTTCTAGCAATGGTGTTTTAAATATAAAAACAATTGATAATAAAAAGATATATTTCAACTATCATATAGTTGCAAACCTTTGGATTTACGTGACAAAGAAACAAATAAGAAAAGATACTCAACTATCAGTCCTAAATACTATAAAAAAGAGTATAATTTTAGATAAATTTAGGGCTAAACCTATAGAAATTTTAGATGCCAATACACTTCAAAGTAAGCGCCATATTAAAAAGAATAAAATATTAACATCAAGAGATGTAGAAATATTAAATGCTGTAAAAAAGAACTCAACTGTAAATGTTAGTTTAGATTCTCTAAATATGTCTATCAACTTTAATGCAAAAGCATTACAAGATGGTAAAATTGGGGATATAATAAGTGTTCAAAAAAGAGATCTAAAAAGACTAAAAGTGAAAGTTATTGGTAAGAATAGAGTGGAGATACAATGATACGTAAGATAATCATAGCTACAAGCGGAGCAAGTGGAGTCAACTTAGGAATTAAAACTCTTAAGCTACTTCCAAAAGAGATAGATAAACATTTTATCATGACCAAAAATTCTAAAGTAGTTTTAGATAAAGAAAACAATCTAACAACTCATGACAATGAAGATATATCAGCAAGCATAGCATCTGGTTCTTTTGGCACAGATGCAATGATAATTGCACCATGTAGCATGAATACTCTTGCTAAGATTGCCTGTGGCATCTCAGATAATTTAGTTACAAGATGTGCTAGTGTAATGATTAAAGAGCAAAAAAAGCTAATCCTTGCTCCAAGAGAAATGCCTTTTTCTGCTATAGCCTTAGAAAACATGCAAAAACTTGCAAGTTTAGGAGTAATAATAGCTCCACCTGTTATGGCTTACTATTCAGAACAACAAACACTCCAAGAGATGGAAAACTTCATCATAGGTAAATGGTTTGACCTACTTGATATAGAAAATAATTTATATAAAAGATGGGAATAAAATTGTTAAAAACTCAATGTAAGAAAACACTTAATGCCAACTCATAAAAGAATTGCTCTTTATCCTGGTACCTTTGACCCTATTACAAATGGTCATTTTGATATTATAGAAAGAGCTTTAGGACTGTTTGATAAAGTAATAATTGCAGTAGCAATATCAGCAGATAAAAAGCCTATGTTCACACTAGATGAACGAATAGAAATGACTGAGAAAGCTATAGGAAACCTAGAGAATGTAAGTGTTGTCGGCTTTGACAACCTAACAGTAGAACTTGCAAAAACTCACAATGCCACTATCCTTATTCGAGGTCTTAGAGCAGTGAGTGATTTTGAGTATGAGTTACAACTTGGGTATTTAAATAACTCTTTAGATGACTCGATAGAGACTGTTTACTTGATGCCAAAACTACAGCATGCATTTATCAGTTCATCAAGTGTAAGAAACTTACTAAAATTTAATGCTAAAACGGAACATCTACTACCTAGTGAAGTTCAAGAAATAATAAGGAGTATGAATTCATGTACATTGCAATAGAAGGGATAGACACAGCAGGTAAGAGCACACAAATTCAAAAGCTCAAAGAGAACTTTGCAGATGCTATCATCACTAAAGAACCAGGTGCAACAGCAATAGGTAAAGAGATAAGAAATGTTGTTCTTAGTGCCAAAGCACAGAGCAAAAAGGCTGAATTCCTACTATTTCTAGCAGACCGTGCTGAGCATATAAAAGAAGTTGTTGAACCAAACCTAGACAAGATGATTATCTCTGATAGGAGTGTAGTAAGTGGAGTAGCATATGCCTTAATTCAAGGCGAAATAAGCGAAACAGCTATAGTTCACTTAAATAGATTTGCAACAGGTGGTATATACCCTGAGAAAGTTTTTCTTCTTAAACTTACAAGAGAAGAACTTGAGTATAGACTTTCTCAAAAAGAGCTAGATGGCATAGAACTAAGAGGTGTAGAGTACCTTTTAAAAATACAAGATGCAATCATAAAAGCTACAGAGCTTTTAAAACTAGAACTTGTAACTATAGATGCAACAAAGAGTATACAAGAGATAACAAAAGAGATAATAAATAACATGAAGGAAGCAAATGATTAAATCACTAAGAGGAATGAACGATATTTTAAGTGAGGACTATGAAAGATTTACATACTTTCTTGATACAGCTACTAAAATAGCGCAGAAGTATGGTTATCATTTTATAGAAACACCTTTACTTGAAGAGACTTCTCTTTTTAAACGTTCTGTTGGTGAATCTAGTGATATTGTAGGTAAAGAAATGTATCAGTTCATCGATAAAGGTGAAAATGATGTTTGTCTTCGTCCTGAAGGAACTGCTGGTGTTGTTCGTGCTTTTATACAAAAGAAACTAGACAAAGCTGGTGGAACTCATAGATTTTTCTACCATGGTCCAATGTTTCGTTATGAAAGACCTCAAAAAGGTAGACTAAGAGAGTTTCATCAGTTTGGTGTTGAGAGCTTTGGAGTAGATAGCGTTTATGAAGATGCTACTGTTATTATGATGTTAAGCGATATTTTAAAGACTCTAGGCATCGGATATAGACTTCAATTAAATTCTCTTGGTGACAGTAACTGTATGCCTCAGTATAGAGAAAGTTTAGTAAAGTTTGTGAAAGGCTGTGGTGATGAAATCTGTGAAGATTGTATAAGAAGACTTGAAACCAACCCTATTCGTGTACTTGACTGTAAAAATGAAAAATGCCAAGTACTGTACAAAGATGCTCCAAAACTTATAAACTCTCTATGTGATTCTTGTGATACTGACTTTGCATCTCTAAAAAAGATTTTAGAAGATAATGGCATTGATTACGAAATAGATACAAATCTTGTTCGTGGACTAGACTACTATTCTAAAACAGCCTTTGAATTTGTAAGTGATAATATAGGAAGCCAGAGTGCTATAGCAGGTGGTGGCAGATATGACAGACTTGTAGAGTACCTAGATGGTCGCCCTACTCCAGCAGTTGGTTTTGCAATGGGAATAGAAAGACTTATGGAACTAATCGAGATGCCTGAGATAACAAGAGATGGTTATTACATAGGAGCAATGGATGAAGAAGCTGTAAGCTTAGTTGTTAATTTAGCTCAAAAGAAAAGAAAAACAGATAAAGTTACTATTGATTATAAGGCAAAAAACTTTAAGAACCATATTAAAGGTGCGGATAAAGTAAATGCCAAATTTTTCTGTATGATTGGTAGCAATGAAATACAAAATGCTACTATGACAGTTAAAAACCTAGAAGATAAGACAGAACAAATTATAAACCTAAAGGATTTCTAATGGATACACTTCACTTTTTATGGTCTTTGTTTATAGACTTTATAGAATTTTTTATACTTGCTGGTATCGTTGCTACAGCGATGTTATATGTGTATGATAAATATGTTCAAAGAAGACATGCCTTATTAATAAACTATCCTGTTATTGGTCGCTTTAGATATTTGTTTGAAGCACTAAGAGAACCTCTTCGTCAATACTTTGCAGAAGAAACATTTTATGATTCAAAAGATAAAGTTGACTGGGTATATACTGCAGCAAAAGACAAACCAAACTACAAATCATTTTCGGTTGCTCAACCATTTTCTGGTTCAAGGTTTATTATTAAACATGCTACAAATGTACTTAATGACAATGAAATTGATGAGGATACATCAGTAGTTTTTGGTCAAGATAGAGAAATTCCTTTCGTTTCTTATACGCCTATTATTCGTTCTGCAATGAGTGATGGATCACTAAGTCCTGAAGCAATTAGAGCATTTTCTATAGCTGGAAATAATACAAACCTCACCATAAATACTGGTGAAGGTTCTTTAACTTCAAATCATCTTTTTACTCATAAACCAGATTTAAAAAATGCTGATTATCTTGATATTATAAAAAGTACACCATGGGCAGAGTTTGTTTTTAAAATAGCAGATATTTTTTTTAATAGACCAAGAGCTTTAAAGTGGTACAGAACAGCTCTTTTAAATAAAAAAACTCAAAATACATATATTTATGACACTACTTCACATGTTTTATTTAGAGTAAATTGGAAAGCTCCTTTAGAAGCTTTTCCAAAAGAAGTACCTAATGATATACCAAATACTGTTTTTCAAATGAGTTCTGGGCTTTTTGGCGTTAGAGATGAAAATGCTGAATTTGATGAATTAAAATATCAAAAAGTAATGAAATTTTGCCGTATGACAGAAATTAAAATTGCTCAAGGTGCAAAACAAACTGGTGGTAAACTTGCTGCTGCAAAAGTTTCTGCAGACATTGCTTATTACAGAGGTGTGCCAGAGGGACAAAATGTATTTTCGCCAAATAGATTTCCATATGCGGACACAACTGAGCATTTACTAGAGTTTGTAGAAAAACTACAAAAATTATCTAAAAAACCTGTTGGTTTTAAAATAGTTATATCAGATGCAAATGCTATTGATGATATGGCAAAAGCAATAGCAAAAAGAAAGACTCAAGATAGACCAATACCTGATTTTATTACAGTAGATAGTGGAGAAGGTGGAAGTGCTACCGCTCCTCTAGAGCTTATGGAGTCAGTAGGTTTAACAACTAATAATGCTCTATATGTTTTAGACACTATGCTTAAAAAACATAAAATTCGTAAAGATCTTAAAATTATTGCTAGTGGGAAAATTTTAACACCAGATGATGCAATTATTACTTTAGCAATGGGAGCAGATGCTGTTGGTATTGCCAGAGGATTTATGATGAGTGGGGGATGTATCCGTGCTCGTATGTGTTCTGGTTTTGGCTCTCATGTTTGTCCTGTTGGACTTGCTACACAAGATGAGAAAAAAAGAGCTTCTTACTTAGTAATAAAAGAAGGAAAAGAGATAGGTAACTATCATAACAACCTTATCAAAGGAATGAAAGTAGTTTCTTCTGTTATGGGTGTTAAAAATATTAACGATGTAAATAAATCACATCTTACTTTTAAAAATCAAAATGCTGAAATATATTTTGACATAGATAAGTATTTTCACCAAAAGTTGCATATATAGAGTATGCGTAATTTCGGATTGAATATATGGTCAAATAAAAACTTTATTATTGAAGATGGTCAGATAAAATTAAACTACAAGTGTATGCCTTCTATCTTAGAGATTACGGAAAATATTCGTGCTAATGGCGTTAAAGGACCTATTTTACTTAGGTTCCCTCACCTTATTAAAAAACAGATTAGAACTCTCTACTCTTACTTTGATAAAGCAATAAAAGACAATAACTACAAAGGCAGCTTTAATGCTGTTTTCCCTCTTAAAGTGAATCAGTTCCCAAATGCTGTACAAGCTATTACATCCCAAGGTAAAAAGTTCAACTATGGACTTGAAGCAGGAAGTAAAGCAGAACTTATACTAGCAATGAGTCAAACAACAATAGGTGCACATATTACAGTTAATGGCTTTAAAGATAAAGAGATGATTACTCTTGGTTTTATTGCAGCTCAAAGTGGCCATAATATTACACTTACAATAGAAGGACTTGGTGAACTTGAGACAATTATAGAAGTTGCAAAAGAGTGTGACCTTAAAGTACCAAATATTGGTATTAGAGTTAGACTACACAGTACTGGGAGTGGTATCTGGGCAAAGAGTGGAGGAATGGATGCTAAGTTTGGTTTAACATCAACAGAAATCATTGAAGCCATCACTATACTTTCTAAAGAAAAAATGTTAAATCACCTAACAATGATTCACTTTCATATTGGCTCTCAAATGTCAGATATTGCACCGTTAAAGAGAGCTTTACGCGAAGCTGGAAATATCTATGCAGAACTTAGAAAGATGGGCGCAGATGAGTTAAACAACATCAATATTGGTGGTGGTTTAGCTGTAGAGTATGACCAACATACTCTATCTACATCTAGAAACTACTCTATAGATGAATTTTCAAGCAGTGTTGTATTTTTACTAGGTGAAATTATGAATGCTAAAAAGGTTAAACATCCAAATATATTTACAGAGTCAGGTAGGTTTATTGTTGCTTCCCATGCTGTGCTGATAACACCAGTCTTAGAACTTTTTTCTCAAGATTATCAGGAAAAATTGCTTAAATTTAAAAAAGTTAATCCTCCAATACTTCAAGAGCTTGTAGAGTTAAATAAAATGTTAAGTAACCAAAACTGTATAGAGTATCTACATGATGCACTTGATCATATGGAATCACTTCTTACACTATTTGATTTAGGTTATATTGATTTGCAAGATAGATCTAATGGTGAGATATTAGTTCATAATATTATAAAAAAAGCTCTATATCTAAAATCTGCAAACCCTACAGATGAGTTAGAACAACTACAGGTAAAACTACAAGAAAGATACCTTATCAATGCATCTATTTTTCAAAGCTTACCTGATTACTGGGGATTGGATCAACATTTTCCTGTAATGCCTATTCATCATTTAAACTCTACTCCTCTAAGAGCTGCATCTTTATGGGATATAACATGTGATAGTGATGGAGAGATAGGTTTTAACCCTGATAAACCACTATACCTGCATGATATAAATCTTGATGAAGAAGATTATTTTTTAGGATTTTTCAACGTTGGTGCTTATCAAGAAACTTTAGGAATGGACCATAATCTTTTCACACATCCAAGTGAATATACTATAAAAATAGATGATGAAAAGTATAGTATTGTAAATGAGGTAGAGTCAAAAAATATTTTAGATATTCTAGAATCTAAAGGTTACGATAAAACAAATATATTAGAAAAACTAAAAAATGATCTAGTAATTAGTGATTTTATCACAGAAAAAGAAAAAAATGATACACTTGCAAAACTTGAAACTTTCGTAGAACAAAACGGTTATCTACGAACAACTAACTAAGGTTAACTATGGGAATATATTCCGAAATAAAAGAAGACTTTTCAAATGCTTACAAAAATGACCCTGCTCTAAACTCCAAACTAGATTTTATTTTCAACTATCCAGGTGTTTGGGCAATAGCTTGGTATAGAATCGCACATAAACTACATAATGCTAATTGTACAAGACTTGCAAGAATTATTATGGGCTTTAACCAGATGATTACGACTATAGATATCCATCCAGCTGCAACAATTGGTAAAAGAGTATTTATAGATCATGGAGTTGGCGTTGTTATCGGTGAAACAGCTATTATTGAAGATGATGTACTAATTTATCAAGGGGTAACTCTTGGTGGTGTATCACTTACTCAAGGCAAACGTCACCCAACTATTAAAAAAGGTGCGGTTATTGGTGCAGGTGCGAAAGTGCTTGGTAATATTGTCGTAGGAGAGTATGCTAAGATTGGTGCTAACTCTGTTGTTGTTAAAGAGGTTCCAGATTGCTCAACTGCAATAGGAATTCCTGCTCACGTAATAGCAAAAGGAAGATGTAAAGATCCATTTATGCATAATATGCTTCCAGATATCAACAAAGAAATGTTTGAGTATCTTCTTAAAAGAGTAGCTGTTTTAGAGCATATACTTGTTGAAGATAATAAATCTGTACTAGAAGAAGATTTAGAGCTAGAAAACATCTATGAATCTTTCATTAAAGCTATGAAGAATTAAAAACTCAAAAACAATTTATAATAAAGTAATATACATAATTTTTTTAGTATAATGTCACCAATATTATATTGGAGGCTTTTATGCTAACTAACCGCATTAACACACTATCTGAATCTATTACAATGGCTATTACAAATTTAGCACAAGAATTAAAAAATGAGGGAAAAGATATCCTTAGCTTCTCTGCTGGAGAACCTGATTTCAACACACCTCAGGTTATTAAAGATGCTGCTATTGAGGCAATTAATGAAGGTTTTACAAAGTATACGTCAGTTGATGGAATAGTTCATCTTAGAGAAGTTATTGCAGAAAAATTAAAAAGAGATAATGGTTTAACTTATGCTCCAAACCAGATTATGGTAAATAACGGAGCAAAGCACTCACTATTTAACCTTTTCTCTGCAACTATACAAGACGGTGCTGAAGTTATTATTCCTGCTCCTTACTGGGTTACATATCCAGAACTTGTAAAATACTGTGGTGGTAAAGTAGTTGAGATACAAACTTCTGATGAAAATTCATTTAAAATAACTCCAGAGCAATTAAAAGAAGCCATAACACCAAAAACAAAAATGTTAATTTTAACTACTCCTTCAAATCCTACTGGTTCTATCTACACAAAAGAAGAACTAACTGAACTAGGAAAAGTTTTAGAAGGTACTGATGTAATGGTCGCATCTGATGAAATGTATGAAAAATTAACTTATAAAGGTGAGTTTACTTCTTGTGCATCTATTAGTGAAGATATGTATAAGAGAACTATAACTATTAATGGGCTTAGTAAATCAGTCGCTATGACTGGTTGGAGATTTGGGTATATGGCTGCAGCTAATACAGAACTAATTAAAGCTACTAAAAAGCTACAGAGCCAAAGTACTTCAAATATTAATACAATCACTCAAAAGGCTGCAATAGCAGGTCTTGATGGTAGTGCAGACGCTGATATAAATATGATGAAAGAAGCCTTTATGAAGCGTAGAAATGAGGCTGTTAAACTTATTAATGAGATTGATGGACTTAGCGTTGTAAAACCAGATGGTGCTTTTTACTTATTTGTTAATATTAAAGGTGTTAGTTCTGATTCTTTTATATTTGCAAAAGAATTATTAGATAAAAAGCTTATTGCTGTAGTTCCAGGTATTGCATTTGGTAGTGAAGGTTATTTTAGAATGAGTTTTGCGACAGATATTAATACTATTCGTACTGGTATTGCAAGAATCGCTGAGTTTGTAAGTGATTTAAAAAAATAAGTTTAAAGTAGGTTTATACCTACTTTAAAGCTTGTAAAGCCTCTATAACTTCATCTAAATTTTCAAGAGGAAGATGAACTTTCCATCCTGGTTCTTCTGCATTTCCTGTTAATGAAATACCTACACTAACTACTGTATGGCTATCTTTTCCATATGGCTCTTCTAACTTAGTAATAGAAATAATACCTTTTTTAGTTCCACTTAATGCAATTGTTTTTGACATTTTAAATTCCTTTTTTATTATTTTAACAGTCTAGCTATTTTTGCCTGAAGTCTTAACCATGTTCTATGTTCCATTAAAGGAAAGCCAGCAAATGTTAAGCCACTTTGTTTAATACTTTTTGTTATTCCACTTCTTGCAGCAAAAGTAGTAAATGGAGCTATATTCAGATGTCCTGCTGAAGCACTTTGTCCACCCATTACAACATTTCTTCCAAAGGTAGTAGAACCAGCGATACCTGCTTGAGCAACTATCACACTATACTCACCTAAAACACAATTATGTCCAATCTGAACCAGATTGTCAATACGAACGCCTTTTTTAATAAAAGTGCTACCAAATACAGCTCTATCTATTGTTGTAGAACTTCCAATCTCAACATCATCTTCTATAATAACATTACCATTTTGATAAATTTTTCTATGCTCGCCTAATTTTGATGTAGCAAAACCAAAACCATCACTTCCGATAGTTGTATTAGCATGTATAATACACTCATTACCTACTATACAGTCTCTATATACTGTAACATTAGGATATATGGTTGTATTATCACCAATAACTGATTCTGCACCAATATATACATGTGCCATAATCATACAATTTTTACCGATTTTAGCACCATTTGCCACTTCTGCTTTAGAAGAGACTTTTGTACCCTCTCCTATTTGTGCTTTGGCTAATGTATCGTCTTCTATACTTGGTGCAAAATATTTTGAAAGTGTAGCCATTTGCCAATACGCAAACTCAACTACTAAAGCCACAGAACCATTTTGAACATAATCTTTAGTAGATTTATCAACTATAATAGCACCAGCATTGGTATCTTTTATATCATTGATATATTTTGAATTAGAAACAAAAGAAATTTCTGTATTAGAAGCTTCTTTTAGTGTATTCATACCTGTTACCTCAAAATCTTCACCGTCAAATTCTGCCCCAATAATAGAAGCTATTTCTGAAATTTTCATATTAAACCTTTGAAGAATTTAGCTTTGATATTTTAGCCTGTGTTTTTAACCATAGCCTATGTTCCGTAAGTGGAAAACCAGCATAAGTTTTACCACTATCTTTTATACTCTTTGTTACACCAGACCTTGCAGCAAATGTATTAAATGGGGCGATTTCTAAGTGTCCTGCAACTCCGGACTGTGAACCAAATACACTATTTCTACCCATCTTAGTTGAGCCTGCCAAACCTGTTTGTCCTGCTATAATAGAATACTCACCTATCTCACAATTATGTGCAATATGGACCAAGTTGTCTATTTTAGAGCCTTTTTTAATTAGAGTTGAATTAAAAACAGCTCTATCAATTGAAGAATTAGAACCTATTTCAACATCATCCTCAATAATAACATTACCATTTTGATATATTTTGATGTGTTCACCAATTTTAGTATGTGAGTAACCAAACCCATCACTACCAATTGCACTACCAGCATGAACTATACAGTCATCTCCAACAATACAATCACGATAAATTGTTACGTTAGGATAGAGTATAGTATTATTTCCGACTTTAGCATTAGATCCAACATAAGATCCTGCCATAATAGTCACATTAGAGCCTATTAAAGCTCCTTTTTCTATTTTTGCCATTTCATCTATGTAAGTATCTTTTCCTATCACTGAGGCTAAAGCATTAAAGTCTATAGGTTTTGGTGCAAAAAGTTTTGTAACATATGCCATAGAAATAGTAACATCATCACATATTATATAAGAAACATACTCTGGAAGAAATTCTACTAGGTCTTGAGGGATTAGAAAAGCTTTTGCTTTTGAAGATGTAAGTTCTTTTGCATATTTTTTATTAACTGCAAATGTTAGTTGTGAGGTAGACGCAAGAGATAACTCATTCATTGAGTTTATCTCTAAATCATCTCCTTGCAAGTCACTATTTAAATAAGTAGCAACTTCGCTAAAGAGCATAATTATCTCTCTAGTGCAACAGCACCACTTCTAACTATTTCTTTAGGGTTATATCTTTTTATAACCTTTAAAAAATTCTCAACACGTTTTGGTTCATCTGTTACCATAACAATAATTACATTTTCACCAACATTTACGATTTTTCCATTATACGCTTCACATAGAGTACTTATTTCTGTAATGTTTTCTGTTACTGGAAACTTTATCATTGCCATCTCTTTTTCAACTAAATCGGCATGCTCATATACTCTTAAAACTGGGATAAGCTTATGAAGTTGTTTAGTAATCTGCTCAATCACTCTAACCGAACCAGAAGTTACGATAGTTAATCTTGAATATTTAGTCTCAGGGATAGGAGCAACAGTCAAGGATGTAATATTATAACCTCTAGCAGAGAATAAATCTGTTATACGAGATAACACGCTAGATTCATTAATAACAATAACTGAAATGACTCTTCTTTCACTAATCTCAGTCATTATTTCTCCTTCTTTTCTAATAACATCATATTAAATAGACTTCCGCCTGATGGAACCATTGGTAGAACATTTTCTAATCTTTCTACAATTACTTCAATAAAAGCAACTATATTTTTTTCAACTGCATCTTTGAGAGCCGCATCAAATTCTTCTTTTGTTTTAACTCTATAACCAATTCCACCAAAAGCTTCTGAAAGTTTTACAAAGTCTGGTTGAACAGATAGATCTGTTTCACTATGACGTTTGTCATAGAAAAGTGTTTGCCACTGACGAACCATTCCAAGATAATTATTATTTAGAATAATATTAATAACTGGTAGTTTTTTCTCAACTGCTGTCATTAGTTCCTGACAGTTCATTAAGATTGAGCCATCTCCAGTAAAGTTAATACTAGTTTTTTCTGGCATCGCTGCTTTAACACCAATTGCTGCTGGAAAACCAAAGCCCATAGTTCCAAGTCCACCAGAACTTATAAACTGTCTTGGACGACTAAATGGATAAAACTGCCCACTCCACATTTGATGTTGACCAACATCTGTAGAGATATTAGCATCATCACCAAGTAACTGACCAACTCGCTCAATTACCCATTGAGGCTTAATTCTATCTGTATCTTCATGGTATGCTAAAGGATGAAGCTCTTCAAAGTTTTCAATTGTTTCTCTCCAACCTTCATACTTATCAGCATTAATTTTTGAAACAGAATCTAGAATCTCATTAACAACATTTTTAACGTCACCAACAATTGGATAATTAGCATGAACAAGTTTAGAGATAGATGCAGGATCAATATCTACGTGGATAACTCCAGCATTTTTAGCAAATTCTGAAAGCTTACCCGTTACACGGTCATCAAACCTTGCTCCAAGCCCTATAACTAAGTCTGTTTCACTCATTGCCATATTAGCAGCATAAGAACCATGCATACCAAGCATTCCTATTAGTAAATCATCATCATGACTAAGAGTTCCTCTTGCCATAAATGTCTCAACCGCAGGAATTCCAGTTTTATGAACTAAATCTCTAACTTCATAAGCAGCATTAGCATTGATAATACCACCACCAAGATAGAAAACTGGTCTTTTAGCATTTGCAATTGCTTCAATAGCCTTTTTAATCTGACGAGGGTTACCTTTTACATGTGGCTTATAAGTTTCTAAATCAACTTTAATTGAGTAATCAAATTCTGCAATCTCAGCTGTAACATCTTTTGGTATATCAACATGAACTGGACCAGGACGACCAGTTGCTGCAATATGAAATGCTTCTTTTAGTACACGAGGTAAGTCACTTGCATTAGTTACAAGATAGTTATGTTTAGTACATGAACGACTAATTCCAACTGCATCTATCTCTTGAAATGCATCTGTTCCGATAAGACTCATTGGGACCTGTCCACTAATTACAACTAGAGGAATAGAATCCATATAAGCATCTGCTAAACCAGTTACTGCATTTGTAAACCCTGGGCCACTAGTAATCATGGCAACGCCAACCTTACCACTAACCTTTGAGTAACCTTCTGCAGCGTGTACTGCAGCTTGTTCGTGTCTTGTCAAAATATGTTGAAAGTTATCTTGTTTATAAATCTCGTCGTAGACATTCATAATCGCTCCACCAGGGTAACCAAATACTGTATCAACACCCTCCGCGATTAAAGCTTCAATGACCATCTGTGCGCCACTAATTTGCATAAAGTCTCCTCTAATAAAAAATTCGTTTATTATATTTAAAAGGAGCTATATTTGAGGTTAAGTGTGATAAAACTTTTATTAATTAAAATCAATCTAAGATAGAGTTGACAATCATGGAAGCTCTCCACATATCAATGGAGCCCTTAGTCTGGAGTTCAAGGCTAAGTTTTGAGCCAGGATAACTTTTTATAAATAATTGATAATAACTTTCTATTTGCTCTTCTAATCCAAAGAATAAAATGTAGTTTTTTATTCCATTTTCTATAATAGATTGTTCTTTTTTCATCTCTATTGCTTTTTCTAATTGGCACATATAACACCAACCATATATATTTGCTAAAGCATTGTTTTTAGAGCTAATCTTCATATATTTTTCCAAAACTACATTCAACATTTTCAAGTTGCCTGTAAGAGCATACTCATTTGATTTTTGAAGGTCTTTATTCCATTTACTCTGTAGCTTTTTCCCATCTTCGGATTCTTGAAGTTCTTCATTGATGGATAAAATATTATAAGCAATCTCAATATTATCTTCTTCAATTGCATTATAAAACTTTTGTTTATTTTCTATGTATACCATTAATTCCTTAACTTCATCAGTGTAATCACTGAAGTCAACCAAGGTTCTAAGAATTTTTATTGCTGCATGTGTATCATCAACATCAAGTAGTTTTTGACTTTTTATATATAATGAATCAGCATAAGTCATTAGTACTTCATAATCAGAAAATTCTTTTAAAAATGGGTGTAACTTAATAAGTTCAAAGGCAATTACAAAATCTTTTTGTCCAATTGCAATTCGAAACCGTTTGTATACTTCACTCTCTGTTAAAAGTTCTTGTACAAGTTTTGTTTTTTGAGTTATTCCTCTATATGGAGCAAGTATTTCACGAGCAGTATCTGCACCTTTAGGATTAATTGCATATTTTTGTGCTGAAGCAAATGCTTTTTTCCAATCAAATTCTAAGGTTTTATAAATTTTCGAATCTTTATACAAAGGATGTTTTAAGATTAAAGAATATGCTAAAGCTAGTTTGCCTTGTTTTGCTAGCATGGCAAATTTATCCGCCAATTCTGAATATTCAAGCATGGTTTTTTGAATAATAGAATTTTTCGAAGGTATATTCTTGAAATGTTCAAATAATTTTATAGCTGTTTTTTTATCACCTGATTCTAGTAAAAGTTTAGCTTTTCTTATAGTTAAATCCCATTGATTTATAACAATTTGATAAATTTTTGTATATGCTAAAAGTGGATTTTGTTCAACATATTTTTGAATAGATTCATAATCTTTTACTTTTAACTTCTCTTTTATATAATCTACACCATCATATATGTCACAAAAAATAAGATCGCCACTTTGAGTACCAATAATAAGTTGTTCTGAATTTTTATCAAAAGTTAAAGCAGTGATAGATGATGTTAGTTTTATATATTTATTAGACAGTATTTGATAACTTTCAAGCTCATAAACTAAAATATAACCTAACTTAGTACCTAAAAATAAAAATTTTTGATTTGAACTTACCGTGATATTCATTACATCATCGTGAATACCTTCAAGTCTTGTAATTACTTTACCATTAGAATAGTCCCAAATTATTGCGCTATTTTCTTTATCTATACTAATAAGTCTATGTTCACTTAAAAAATGAACCTTCATAACAGGAGCACTATGAGCTATTAGTCTATGCTTTCTAGACATCATTGCCATATTAAATATTTGAACTTTTTTATCATAACTAGATGTTGCAATCCATTGAGCATTTTCACTAAATGCAATATCAGTTACTCTATCAACATGAACAGGGAGAGTAAATGCTATTTTTTTATTTTCTTTATCAATTCCGTAAGATTTTCCATCATCACCACAGGAGACTTCACCATGATGTCTATCAAATTGTATTATATTTTTTTTACTCTTTGTGTTATAAAGTAATGATTTTGAACAGCTTTCATTCATAACTACAAAGTTACTTGCGTCATTGCTAAAATCTACAACTTGACTGTTAAACCTAAGGTGAGATATTCCCCCCCTTAAATCCTGACATTGTTTTAAGAGTATCTATATCTAAGAATCTAACAATAGTTTTATAATCAACAACTAAAAGCTTGCCATTATCAAGAACTTTTATCTTAATAATTGCCTCTTTAAAATTTGTTTCTTTTATTGCTTGCATAGTTAATAACCTCTTAGGTAACCTTCATATTTGAGAACATCTTTTATTTCTTGCTGATGTGTTTCACCTTTTGTTTCCATATGAACAGTCACGTTAGCATCACCATAATCAAGAGAGATAGAAGTTCTATCATACGCAATATGTACTATATTTGCATTTAATTCTTCTAGTATCTGTGTAAATCTCATTAATGAACCTGGTTTATCAATTAATGTAACAGTTATATTCATTTTTCTTCCAGATTTAAGAAGACCTTTTTCAATAATAACTGACAGAAGCGTTACATCCATATTTCCACCACTAAGGACAAGAGCTACTTTTTTACCCTTTAGACGGTCTAGTTTATTATGTAGCATTGCAGCTACAGATGCAGCTCCTGCACCTTCAACAACAAGTTTTTGTTTCTCTAATAAGAATAAAATTGCACTTGCTATCTCTTCATCATCCACACTTATAAAATCATCTACATTTTTCAAAGCATAAGCAAGTGTTATTTCCGATGTATCACGAACAGCAATACCATCAGCAATCGTTCTAACACTAAGACTATCAACTGCTTTTTTTAAAGTATAAGAGTCTTTAAAAGCAGGAGCACCTTTGGCACTAACTCCAATAACTTCAATGTTTGGGTTTATGCTTTTAAATGCAGTAGCCATTCCAGAGATAAGACCACCACCACCTACAGGTATAATTACAGCATCTAGAGCTTCACAATCATCTAAAATATCTAAGGCTAAAGTACCTTGTCCAGCCATTACTTCTTCATCTTCAAAAGGATGTACAAAAGTCAGAGAGTTTTCTTTTCCGTAAGATGTAGCATAAGCGTAAGCCTCATCATAATTTGTTCCAGCAAGTATAACTTCAGCACCATAATATTTAACACCATTCACTTTTGTTAGAGGTGTTGATTCAGGCATAACAATAACTGCACGAATATTAAATTTAGAAGCAGAGAGCGCTATTCCCTGAGCGTGATTACCTGCACTTGCAGCTATAACTCCACAAGCTCTTTGAGCTTCACTTAGAGTTGCTATCTTGTTATATGCTCCTCTAATTTTAAAGGCACCAGTAACTTGAAGGTTCTCTTTTTTTAGGTAAACCTCACAGCCTGCTATCTCACTTAAGTATTGTGCATATGAAAAAGGTGTTTTTGCTACAACATCTTTTATGCGCTCTCTTGCTTCGTATATCTTATTTAAATCTAACAATATTAATCGCCTTTTAGTCCCATGTGTTCTACCATAGTACATTTATTTTGTACAGCCTTCATTCCGGCATCTTTTGCTTTTTGTGCTGCAATATTGTTTACAATGTCTTTTTGCGCCCAAAAGACTTTTATATCGCCTCTTAGTATACAAGCTTCTACAACTGCTTCTAGAGCCTTTGGCTTTCTAAAAACATCTACCATATCAACAGGAAATGGAATCTCTGTAAGTGATCTATAGACTTTTTCACCAAGAATAGTCTCTTCTTTTGGATATACAGGGACTATTTTAAAGCCCTCTTTTTGTAAATATGCAGCAACTCTGTGACTTGCTTTAGTAGCATCTGGAGATAAACCTAAAACAGCAATAGTTTTAACTTCTTTAAAAATTTCTTGTATCTCTTGTTTGTTTGAATTTAATGAAGGTAATTCACATTCCACATCTTATCCTTTATCCTATTTTTTATAATCTAAAAATAGTATTCTAATTTCAAAAGATTATATCGAAAATAAAGGAAGTAATTTATAAACAATTATAATCAAAGTCCAAAAAACATCCTTACTTCAGTAAAGTGTCTCTCAATTCCTTCAAAGCCGTGGTTACCGTCTTCTTCAGCAATTACCCTAGCATCTGGTAATTTATTTACTGCTTCTTCATAGTCAAGTAATTCATCACCTTTTTGCACTAAAAGCATAAAATCACTTTGACTTTGTACTTTTGTTTCATACTTCTTTAACATTTCTAAATGAGATTCCATCCATGTAAAACTACTATCATCATAAAAACTTGGAGCATTTCCTAAGAGTTTATCTAATGTTATATATGGATATATAGAAGGGTTTATTAAAACAGCTTTTAGTTTGTATTTATCAGCCAAATACAGAGTATAAAAACCACCAAGAGAGGAACCAATAAGTTCAACATCACCATCATAAGACTCTATTAACTCTTCTAATGTTTTTATAGCTAAATCAGGAATATAAGATAGAGATGGGACAATAAAATTATCACCTTTATTTTTAAAATATTTTCTAAAAGCTCTTGCTTTAGAACCTTCTCCACTTCCACTAAAACCATGAATATAAATAATCATTATCCACTCCTAATTTTCTACTAACTAAGATCTTTTTTAAACTCTTTTAATAAGGTTTTTTTCATCTTTGTCTATAATGTTTTGGATATATTTTTCACTAATACCAAGGCCTAAGTCTGTATCTTTTAAAATCATACTTTTAATAATATCATCTTTTAAACTTACTCTTTTAACATCACTTAAAATCATAAAATCATCACCTTCTATTCTAAATACAACTGTATCATCATATAAACTATCAATAAAATTTGCAAAATAAATAAGAAATCTATCGCCACTTGACCAACCAAATTTTTTGTTAAACTCACTAAAATTATGTAGTTCAATACTGTAAAGATATACAGAATCAGAATTTAAATGATATCTCAAAACCAAAGGTAGATAGTCAATAATAAATAGATTAGTAAGTCTGTCTTTATAAAAATAAGAAAACCTATGTTCTTCCATTGATGTCTTTGGAAGTTGAGATGTATCTGCACTTAAGTCTATATTTGCAAGTGCTTTTAAAGAGGCTTCTACAACTTCTGGATGATAATACTCAGCACTAAAGTCTTCGAGTTCTTGAAGTGCAACTGATAAACTTTTTTTAGGTTTATAAACTCTGTTTGTTGTCATAGCATCAAAGGCATCTGCAACTATCATAATTCTACTTAGAGGCATAATAGCGTTTGCCTTTAAAGCTCTTGGATATCCCTTTCCATTATACTTTTCATGATGTTCTCTCATAATATTTGCTATAACTTTGTAATCATCAATCTTACTTAGCATCTCATAACCACTTGATAAGTGTTCTTGTATAAGTTTATATTCGACTTTATTTAGTTTGTTTGGTTTAAGAAGCACACTATCAGGAGTAGATATCTTTCCTATATCATGTAACCAAGCTGCTTTTTTTAAGAGGTTTATATCTTCTATAGAGTATTGCATCTCTAGAGCTATAAGTTCACAATAGTGAGCAACTCTTTTTGTGTGACCAGCAGTATATGAGTCACGAGATTCAATCATATCAATCATAGAATAAATAATTTGTTCTTGATTTTTAATTTTCTCTTCTTCTAAGGTTACTATTTTTTCTTTTTCTGTATTATCTCTAAAAACTGTAACTGAACCTATGATTTTGTTGTCTATATATAATGGTGTAGAAAGAATTGAAACGGGTAAAAAACTACCATCTTTTTTTATAAAGTATTCATTATCATCTTTGTAAATTTCCCCATCATTCATAGCTTTATGAATTTTACAATCACTAGATTTTATAGGTATATTGTTAATATCTTTATAGTGAATATACTCATGTATTTCTTTTGCTATAAGTTCTTTATACTCAAAGCCAAGCTTTTTAAGTGCCTGATTATTTACAAAAGTAGTGTTATTATTTAAGTCTAAAGTATAGATGCCATCACCTATACTCTGAGCTATATCAATAAATTTTTTCTCACTCTGCATAATTTTATGATTTTTCTCAAATATTTCCAGATAAAGCATTATTTTATTTAGCAGTTGATTATCATCTATAGGTTTAGTCAAATAATCAACCGCTCCTATTTCAAAACCTTCTTTTATAAATTCTTCACTTTTAAAGACAGCTGTAACAAATATAATTGGAATATGTTTTGTTTTTTTATTTGATTTAACTAGTTTTGCAACTTCAAAACCATTCATCTCTGGCATCTGAACATCAAGTAAAATAAGGTCTATTTTTTTCAGAAGTAACTTATCAAGTCCTGCTTTAGCACCCAAAGCTTCTATGACATTTATATTGCCACTATTTTCAAGTAGTGCGCTTAATGTAAAAAGGTTATTCTCATCATCATCAATACATAAGATATTATAAGCATTTATCAACTGAGGATACATACTTTGTTTCTTCCTGCATCTTTTGCGTCATAAAGAGCTACGTCTGCTCTTTTAATAATACTATCTATACAATCTTCATCTTTATAAAGGGTAAGGCCAAAACTACATGTAATCTTGCCTATCTCAGCAAAATCGTACTCTTGTATTTTAATTCTTAAGTAGTTTGCTATCTCCTCGGCTTTTTTCAAATCTACCGATGGAAGAATAAGTACAAACTCTTCTCCTCCCCATCTAGCAAAAATATCACTCTCTCGTATATTACTTTTAATAATTTTTGTCATATCTATTAAGACTTCATCTCCGAGTAAATGTCCATAGTTGTCATTTACTGCTTTGAAGTAGTCAATATCTAACATAAGAAAAGCAAAGGGGTTATGATATGTTTTAGCTTTTTGAATTTGTTTAGAAAACAGATCATTTAACTTAGTTCTATTATATATATTTGTCAAACTATCATAATAAGCTTCATGTTCATTATATTTAGACTCTGCATCAAATGATGTAATATCTGTTAATGTAATAAGAAAATCTTTTCCAAACTTTTTTGCTTTTATGTCAAAAGAGTTTAATTCTAAGGTATCAATATTCTTCATTAAAACTAATACATCTTTTTTTTCTAACATTTTTAGTAAAATATCTATCCATTGTTGAGTCTTTTCTACAAAACCTAAATGAAAATAGCCCTCTTCTTCTACAAAATGTTTACAGATGCAATATTTTTCATTTTTAAAATCTTTAAACTTAAAGAACTCATTAACAGTTCTATTGATTTTAATCATTTTAGAACCATCAGATACAATAACCATATTATCTTGCATGTCCAAGATATCTTGACTTAGTTTTTTCTCTATTTCTAGAACTCTTTTATTTTCTATCAAATCAAGATGAAATTTTATTCTTACAAATAACTCTTGTTCATTGTATGGTTTACTTAAATAGTCAACTCCACCAACTTCATAGCATCTAGAGACTGTATCTTGGTCTTTTTTAGCTGTTAAAAAAACAATCGGGATATCTTTAGTTTTTTTATTACTAAGAATAAATTTTGCTGTCTCATAACCATCAATATCTGGCATCATCACATCAAGAAGTATAAGATCTATTTTTTGAAAAAGTAAAATCTCTAATGCTTCTTTACCTGACATAGCAGTTACTACACTATATTTATCACTATAGTTAGTCTCAAATAGAGCTTCTAAGGTAAATAGGTTCGCTTGTATATCATCAACACATAAAATTCTTTTCATTAAGCCACTTTCATATATATCTTGTTTACATCATCGTACACTTCAAATCTATATTCAAAGTTTTTTGGGAGCATCTCACTTGGCCCTAAGAATAGATGACCACCAAATTTTAATGAATCGTAAAACATTTTAAAGATATTTTGCTTCAGTTCTTCGTTAAAATAAATCATTACATTTTTGCACTCTATCATATCAAACTCATTAAACACACTGTCCTTTTCTAAATTATGTACAAAAAATAAAACATTTATCTTTAAATGTTCTTTTACTTTAACAAACTTTGTATTTATATCAAAGTAAGTATCTAGTGGAATCTTAAAATTAAGCTCTTCACATGCTTTCTTCGCCTTGTTAAAGCGTTCTATTGAGTAAAGAGAGTTCTTTGCTTCTTCAATTACAACAGGGTTAAAATCTGTTGCATAAATTATGCTTTTATGCATTAAACCTAACTCAGTTAAGATAATAGCAGTAGAGTAAGCT
>NZ_JADGFC010000174.1 GCF_016744025.1 Sulfurimonas sp. | reverse complement strand
GAGCTTTTTTACAGCCATTTGTAAATAAACCTTTGTTTACTCCTACTATACCGAACTTTAATGAATGTTTTATGCACCCGTTTTTTTAATTAAGTCAGTCCCTACTACTTTTAACCCTCTTTGCTTTGTTAAACTCTTCGCTTAAATTAAAGGAGAAATAGATGCTAGGGGAAATAAATACATTTTTAAATGACCTGATTTGGGGCAATATGTTAATATATATGCTTCCAGCTTTGGGTATATTTTTTACGGTAAGTTCAAGGTTTGTACAGTTTAGATACTTTTTTAAGATGTTCCATGTTTTAAGAGAGACTGAGCATGATAAAGAGGGACATATTAGTTCATTTCAAGCACTTATGCTAAGTGTAGCTGGTCGTGTTGGTGGTGGAAATATCGCTGGTGTTGCGGTAGCTATTACTCTTGGTGGTCCAGGTGCAGTTTTTTGGATGTGGATGATTGGTCTTATTGGTATGAGTACAAGTTTCTTTGAGTGTTCACTTGCACAGTTATATAAAGAAAAAGATGCAGAAGACTCTTGCGTATACCGTGGTGGACCAGCTTATTATGTAACAAAAGCCTTAGGACAAAGATGGATTGGTGTTATTATTTCTATTCTTTTAATGTTTACATTTGGTTTTGCGTTTAATGCAACTCAGTCATTTATTATCTCTAGTTCATTTGAAGCATCTTTTGGTATTCCAGTATGGATGTCTGGTGGACTTTTAACAGTTTTATTTGGTATATCAATCTTTGGTGGTATCAAAAGAATCACAAAATTCTCAGAAGTTATAGTTCCAGTTATGGCTGTTAGTTATCTGCTTATAGCACTTGTTGTTATTGGATTAAACATACAAGAAGTTCCTCGTTTAATCACTATGATTATTACAGAAGCATTTAACCCAACCACTGCTATTAGTGGTGGTATCGGTGCGGTTATACTTCAAGGTGCAAAAAGAGGAATGTTCTCAAACGAAGCTGGACTTGGTTCTGCACCAAATGTTGCTGCGGTAGCTTATGTTGCTCACCCTGTTCAACAAGGTATAGTTCAATCATTCTCAGTATTTATTGATACTATCATTCTTTGTTCTTGTACAGCATTTATCATCCTTTTATCTGGTGCTTATGTACCTGGACTTGAAAATGCAAACGGTATACTTTTAACACAAAGTGCTTTAGTTGAGCATATGGGTCCATTTGCTGGATACTTTATTACATTTGCACTTTTACTATTTGGTTTTTCTTCAATGTTATATAACTACTATTTAGCAGAAAACAGCCTTAACTTTTTTAGTAAAGGAAATGTAGCACTTTTTAATGTGTTTAGAGTTGTTTGTATAGCTCTTATCATTTGGGGTTCATTCCAAGATTTAGGTTCTATATTTGCATTTGCTGACTTATCTATGGGTCTTTTAGCTGTTATCAATATCAGTGTTATTGCAGTTTTATATAAGCCTGTGCTAAGACTTATCAAGGGTTATGATACTCAATTAAAAGAAGGCATTGTTCCTGTTTTAAGATATGAAGATTATGCGCAATATAAAATTGGCATAGCTCCATGGAAAGAGATTGTTGATAATATCAATGATAAAAAAGAGGAAAAGCTTAAAAATCAGGGATAGTTTTTAACAAAACAACTCTGTTGCTATGTTACAATAAAATAAAAAAAGCCAGTTGATTAACTTTTATCAACTGGCTTTTAGCATAAGGTAAAAGATGTTTAGTAAAGAGGGAATACCTTTTTTTTCGATAATAATGCCTTTTTTAAGCATCCTATTTATATCTTTTTTTACAACCTCCTTCTACTTAAAGCTCTCAGACGAAAACTTTTATGCTGATATAAAAATCTATGAAAAAAACAATACTATAAACAAGCATACAAATGATGTAGGTTTATTTATTGAACAAAAGCGTATTCAAAAAGAGTTACAAGACGATAAATTTATAAACTTTGTTATAGTTATAACTACTCTCCTTTTACTTTTTATGGCTACTTTTTCATATATGATGTCTTCTATTATTGATGGTGTAATTAAAAGGTATAAAGAAGAAGTAAAACAAAAAAAAGAAAAACTACAGATGCTAAATAAGACATTGGCTCATAAAGTTAAAGATGGAATAGAAGAAGCGACAAGAAAAGATAAGGCAATCTTAATACAGTCTAGACTGGCAAGAATGGGTTCTATGATAAGTATGATAGCACATCAGTGGAGACAACCTCTTACTGAGCTATCAGGTATCTTAATGGAGTTAGAAACTGCTACGAAATTCAAAAAAATAAATGAAGAACATATTTTCAAGTCTATTCGTAAGAGTGATAAAATGATAGAGTATATGTCAAGTACCATAGATGACTTTAGAAATTTTTATAAACCAGATAAGAAAAAAGAGGACTTTTTTGCGCTTGACTCTTGTATAAAAGCTATAAACCTAGCAAAAGCTTCTCTTAAAGATAGTTCAATAGATCTTATCTTATTTGTTAATACGGATAAAGTAATACATGGATATCCAACAGAATATGCTCAAGTTATTCTAAACCTTATATCAAATGCAAGAGATGTTTTAGTAGAAAAAAGAGTGCATAAACCTAAGATACATATACTTATAGATGTACAAGAAGATAAGAGTATAGTTGAGATAAAAGATAATGCAGGTGGAATAAAAAATGAAGATTTTGATTTGATATTTGACCCCTATTTTAGTACAAAAGATTCATCAAAAGGAACTGGTTTAGGTCTTTATATATCTAAACTTATTATAGAGAAGAACATGAAAGGTGAGCTTAATGTACACAATGATAATAATGGTGCTGTTTTCACAGTATATGTGGAGTAGAAAATGAGCGAAGACTTACTTTTAAGTTTAAAAAATGTGCCCATTTTGTGTGTTGAAGATGAAGATGGAATTAGAGAAGTAGTAGTTAATACACTTAAGTACTATTTTGATGATGTTTATGAGGCTAGAGATGGTAATGAAGCTTATGATATTTACTTAGAAAAAGAGCCTAAAATCATTTTAACTGATATCCAAATGAAAAACTGTAATGGCATCGATCTTGTAAAAAAGATAAGAGAGCATGATTTAAAAACAACTATAATTATGCTTACCGCTTACTCAAATGAAGAGTATTTGGTTGATTTGATAAATCTAAATATAAGTCACTTTATATTAAAACCTTTAAATCTAAAAAAGTTAAATGAAGCTCTTATCAAGTATGCAAAAACATCTTTAGCATCTATAACCCTAGCTCAGGACTTAGTTTTAAATATACAAAAAAGAGAGCTGATTTATAAAGACAAAGAAGTTATAGTTCTTAGAAAAAGAGAAAAAGAGTTTTTAGAGCTTCTTCATGAAAGACGAGATAATATTTTAGAGTATGCACAAATGGAGTCTGAACTTTGGGATGGTAAAGAGATGACTACTCATGCTTTAAAATCATTTATGAAAGATTTAAGACAAAAGCTTCCCCTAAATATAATAAAAAACATTCCCCAAGAGGGATATACTCTAAACTAAAATAATTTAAAAAAGGAAATTTATGAAAATAACTATTATCAATACAGGTGGAACATTTAACAAAAGATATAACCCTCTAAAAGGTCTTTTGGAAGTTCCATCTGACAATATAGCACTAGATAAGATCTTAGAATCTTGTCATAATATAGAGTTTGAGATTAAAAATATTGTATCAAAAGATAGCCTTGATATGAATGATGAAGATAGACAAATAATAACAGATGCAATAAAGAAAAGTACTAATGACAAAATTATTGTAATTCATGGGACAGATACAGTTGATTTAACAAGTGAATTTTTATACAAAGAAATAGATAATAAAAAGATAGTATTTACAGGCGCAATGGTTCCAATCAGTATAGATGAAGTAGAAGCTACAATGAACTTTTCACTAGCTCTAGGCTTTTTAAGCGCAAATGTAGACAATGGCATCTACATAGCAATGCACGGAGTTGTAGTTGCTCATTCTAAACTAAAAAAAGACAAAAATGTAGGTAAGTTTCTAGTATATAATGAACCCCTAAAACTGAACCAGTAAAATTTGTTTTCTTATTTCAAAAATGATAAAATTGAAATAGAAAATATAGGGATTAAATATGAGTGTA
>NZ_JADGFC010000173.1 GCF_016744025.1 Sulfurimonas sp. | reverse complement strand
TACAAAACTCCGTATGAAGTGTTTTTCAGTGAAATGAGTAAAAGATTAGCTAGCTAATTTAGGTGGAAATTGCACTTGTTGTTGGAATTGGCGATTTTAGGTATTTTACTGAGTTGCTTATAAGAGGTAAATAAATGAGGGATAAAGAGGCAAGAGGATTAGCCTCTTGTTCTTTATTTCATAGAATCAGTTAGTATTTGAGCAACTGTGTCAAGTGTGATAGTTCCGTTTTCACCGATAGCAGTGTATCCGTGAGATGTGAAAGCAGAATGAACGTTAGCGATAACTTTGTCATCAATTTTACAATCACTTAATTTAGTTGTAATTCCAACACTTTGGTAAATTGATTCAATTTTAGCAATTACAGCTTCATTGTCATTTTCAATACCAAATACATTTTTACCCATTTGAGCAATTTTTTCACCTTTTTCTTCCATCATTATTCTTAAAAGATGTGGTTGTACTACAGCTAGACTTCTTGCATGATCTAAACCATAAAATGCTGTTAATTCATGTCCAATAAGGTGAGTAGACCAATCTTGAACAACACCTGCTCCAATTTGGAAGTTTAGTGCTTGATTAGCAATATGCATTAAGTTTTCTTGCCATAAAGGAGTACTTCTTTCGTCCCATTTAGCAGCTAGTTTTGTTAAACCTCTGTATAAAGTCTCAGCATAACCGTCATTAACTAAAGTAGTATTTACATTTGTTAAGTACTGCTCTGAAGTATGTACAAAAGCGTCAACTAAACCGTTTGCTAATTGTCTGTCACTAAGTGTTGACATAAAACTAGAATCTAGAATTGCAAATTGTGGGTAAGAGTGATTAGAAAAATATAATCTTTTCTCACCAGTTTCTTTTTTAGATACAACTGTAAGGTTATTTGATTCACTTCCTGTTGCTGCTAATGTTAATACAACACCTAAAGGTAAAGCAGCTTGTACTTCAGCTTTGCCATCTAAGAAATCCCATGCATCACCATCATAAAGTGCAGCAGCTGCTAAATATTTACAACCATCAATTACTGAACCACCACCAACAGCTAAAATAAAGTCAATACCTTCTTTTTTAACAATTTCTAATGCTTTGTTCATAGTCTCAATACTTGGATTTGGCTCAACACCTGAAAATTCAAAAAATGTATGATTTTGCAGTGCCTTAACAGTTTGCTCATAAGCACCATTTTTCTTGATTGAACCACCACCATAAACTAGTAGTACTTTTTTATCTATTGCAATTAAGCTAGATATTGCCGCGATTTTTCCTTGACCAAATTCAATAGCCGTTGGATTGTGATATGAAAATTCCATATAATGTTCCTTTTGTTTTGTTGAGGAAATTATATTAATATTTGATTTTTTAGAGAATAACAATTTGTACAAATGTAATGTCAGTTTCTCTAAATAAATATATTAACTATTTTATAAATCTAATCTTTTTAATATTTCATCAATATCATGTAGTTCACTTGCTACATTTACTAATGTTTTTTTCTTACCTATTTCAAATGCTGGCATAAAAATTTTAATATCTTGACTTGCTCTAGTAATAGAGACATAGGTTAATCTGTATTTTTCTTCATCACTCATGTATCTGTTGTCAGATAAGGAGAATAAGTCAATATAAGCTACATCGTGAGTACTTCCTTGAAGCTTATGAATAGTAGAAGAATGTATATACTGTACGTCTGCAAACATATCTCTTACTGCATAAAATGTTTTCCAAAGTGCTTTCTTATTAGGATGTTGAGATTTTTTTGCCATTGTGACTATGGATTTTAGTTTATCGTTAAAAACATTTATACTTGTCGGTTCTAAAACTCTAAAAACTTGTTGATCTAAAGAACCTAAATCCCTACACTCCCAGTAGTTAATGTTTAAAGTTTCGTGGTAGAGTGAAATAGCACTTTGAAGTTCGACTATTTGGCCATTATAGTATAGTGAAATATCATTTATTCCATATGCTTCTCTAAATCGTATAGTATCACCTTGTAAAAATGTAGGTGGATTAAATACACCATTTTGTTCCCAAAATTTTGTTCTAAGTAATTGATTAAAAGAATCCACATCTTTATTTTTATATGTAGCGATTATCTTATTCTCTTTGTACCATTCTTTGTTTTTATGAAAGTCTTCTATAAAATCTTTATGATTGTTGAAAAATGTCAACTCTTCTTGATAATGTTCACTGAAAAATTGTCTTAGATGAATAAAATCTTTAGTTTGTATTCTTTTTCTTAGCTCTGTTGCTATTTTTATGATGTAACTATCTTTTGCTTGTCTTACTACTTCTAATAATTTGAATTGGTTATTTAATTTATATATTTGATTTTCACTATTGTCTACAGGTAAGAGTTGAAACGGATCACCTATAAAAAATACAAAATTTACTCTTTGTTCTTCTATCGCCTCTTGTATATAGCCAAATAATTCTGAGCCTATCATAGAACTTTCATCTACAATAAGTATGGATGTACTATCGTGAGTTTTTTTTGTTTTATCTACTTTGAAAGTTTCTATACCTTTGTCAAAATCTCGAAAGGGCTTAATTCCTAAAAAATAGTGAATTGTTTTGCAACTTGCTTGTATTTTATTCTGTCTTAGCATTTCAGATATTACACTAACTGCTTTATGTGTTGGTGCAGTTATTGTAAAACTAAAACCAGTATCTTCTTTTTCTCTAAAGTATTTTGCTATTTGTGCCGTAAGATAAGTTTTACCTGTACCTGCAGCTCCTGTTAAAGATAACATATAGTCATTAATATTTTCGGTTTTTAAAATATTTTTTACTCTTGCTTCTATTAATGAAGTTACATTGTCAAAAACTTCTTTTTGGTGCGGAGTTAACTCATTTGATGTTACTTTAATATTCGAATTTGCAGTTTGTTTTGTTATATTATTCATATTTTAAATTGAGGGTTCGTAATAAAAAATTCTTCTACTTTATCTGTATGAGCATATATCTTACCATTTCTTCGCATATAAGAGTTAACGATGTGATACCCATGATTAAGTGCTGCAGCAATTGAACCACCAGTATTAAATGCTATATCTCCTGCAACATACATGCAGGTTACATTTGTTCTGTAATGTTCATCATGTATAGGCTTGCCATCCTCATCTACTTCTATCTCACATTTTTTAAGAAAATCAATAGGACTAGTGCCCCCTATTGCATAAATAATACGATCATAAATAGTGTGGTACCCATCTGTGAAATTCACTTTTGCTTTACCTTGTTCATTTTCTAAACTTATAATATCGGTATTCATTTTAAGTCGAAGTTTTTCTTGTCCATTATATGCTTTAATTATATCTTCATTCTCTGGATTTAGTCTAGTGAAATCAGCTTTTCTATAGACTAGAGTTACCGTATTTCCTTCATCTGCAAGTTCATAAGCATACTCAGATGCAGAGTTGCCACCACCAACCACTAGAATTTTCTCACCTTTGCTACATTTATCTAAGTTATAGTTTACATACTCTTTAATAGATGGTGGTATTTTATAAGAAGGTTTATTTGGTTTTCCCATCTTACCTATTGTTACAACAACACTTTTAGCTTTAAAACTTCTCTTTGCTGTAGTTATTAAAAATAAATTTTTATCTTCATCTTTTACTACTTTTTCAACTTCTGTATTAAATGCTGTATCTATTTTTTTTTCATCTAGAAGTTGATCGAAAAAATCTAAAGTTGTTTCTTTAGTTCCATCAATAAAAGGAATATTTCCCTCAATATTTACTATACTTCCCTTCCAATCTTTATCAACTCTTTTATTGGCTTTGTAAAATTTTCTAATAGTATTTGAATGATTGTCTGCTTTGTCAATTAATAAAATATTTTTCACACCGTGCACAGCAGCTTCGATCGCTGTTCCGATTCCCCCAGGCCCTCCACCAATAATAGCAATATCGTAAATTGTTGTCATTTATATCCTTATTGTTTTTTTTATAATTTTTTTTTAAAATAGTAATTTATATAAATTACATGACAGTTCCTACAAATATATTTTTAAGCTAACAAAAAATGATATACTATCGCCAATTCCAACAACAAGTGCAATTTCCACCTAAATTAGCTAGCTAATCTTTTACTCATTTCACTGAAAAACACTTCATACGGAGTTTTGTAT
>NZ_JADGFC010000172.1 GCF_016744025.1 Sulfurimonas sp. | reverse complement strand
GTGTTAACTTTGTATTTAAACATGGAATGTTTATTGAAAATTCATGGAGTTCAATATTATTTTTATTTTGTCTGATAGGAATAAGAATATCTTGACAAATAATTCTTGCTCTTATTGAGTTAATTATGTCTTCTGATAGTTTAACATTAAAATCTGTTTTGAGTTCCTCGTTATTTTTTAGAAAAAAATCTTTAAAATTAAAATCTTGCTTCATATCCGAAAGTTGATTGATTTCTGGACATTCATGTAAAATTATTTCTTTGAAAAAATCAAAATCTCGATTTTTATCAAATGGTGGATATCTTTCATATAGTATGGAAATATTATCCATTATTGTATTTTCATTAGTATTCATGTCTATTCCTTTACCTTAAGTATTATAATTTACTACTAATATTCGTTCCAACTCAATAGAGTGGGAGTGAGTTATTATCTATTTTTTATTCTCCGCCTGACTCGGATATGAGATTTCTAAAATAACAACATCTTCTTCTGCAACAAATGGACCATGAACTTCATGTGGTGGTCTACTTGCATAGAATCCTGTTTCAAGCCACATATCAAAGGCTTTATCATATAGTCTACCAGATACTACAAATATCTCTTCTGGATAATCATGACTTTTTGCTTCAAAAGCTTCTGTTGAATATCCAACTTTAAACTTTGTTAATCTGGTATAGTCACCAGTTTCTAAATCTTGGGCAATTGTTAACTGCTGAAGATTTCCATCTGAGCCTTCAATATCTTCCCACTTTCCAGCATTCATAAGGTCTAAAGGATTCCAATATGTTTGCGTTGTTTTCATTTTTCACCCTGTAACAACTTCAAAAGACCTTGAGCCGCTTGTTTACCTTGCCCCATGACTCCAGTTAAGAGGTACCCTCCAGTTGGTGCTTCCCAGTCTAGCATCTCTCCAACACAGAACACACTAGGAAAATCTTTTAGCATTAAATGCTCATCTAAATTTTCAAACTCTAGTCCACCGGCTGTACTAATCGCTTCTTCTAGCGGTCGGTGAGAATCCAATTTTAAGGGAAACTTTTTAAGTGTTTTTGCTACTAATTCAGAATCAGTTAATGAGTCTTTTCTTAAAACTTCTCTTAGTAAAGAAGCCTTAACTCCATCCAATCCTAAACGCTTCCAAAAGGCACTCATACTCTGCTTGCCTCTCTTCGCACTAAGTTGCTCTTTTAACTGACTTTCACTGCGATGAGGAAAAAGGTCTAAGTAAAGAGTAAATGGAGATTTTTGCTCTAGTTGTTCTCTTAGAAATTTAGAATGTGTATAGATTAAACTACCCTCAACTCCATCTTGACTCACTAGTAATTCACCAAGTTTTGAGTGAAGTTTACCTCTAATATCTGTAAAACTAAGTTCTACATTTTTTAAAGGTGAGCCTGAAAATTTATCTTTAAATATATCTGAGTAGGTTACATTAAAACCCATATTCGCAGGTTTAAGAGAAGCTATACTTAGACCTTTATCTTTTAGTGTCTCTGTCCAAGCACCGTTTGAGCCTAAGTGAGGCCAAGATGCACCACCTAAAGCTAAAATTACCGCATCAAAAGAGTACTCTTTTAAGCCATCAGAAGTTTCAAACTGCCAAACATCCTTAGACCAACTTACCCAACGATGTTTCATCTTAAACTGAGTACCATTTGCTTTGAGTTTATGTATCCAAGTGCGGAGTAGGGGAGCTGCTTTTTTATCTAGAGGATAAACTTTTCCAGAAGAGCCAACAAAGGTTTCATATCCAAGACTCTCTGCCCATGAACGCATATCACTTGGGCTAAAGTTATCTAGGGCAGGTTGCATTAAAGGTTGCGCTTCATAGTAGCGACTGCAAAATAGCTCAAAGTCTTCGGCATGTGTGAGGTTTAAACCACCTCTTCCTGCTATTAAAAATTTACGTGCTGCAGATGGCATAGCGTCAAATACAGTCGGTGCATAACCAGCTTCGGATAAAATTTGTGCCGCCATTAGACCAGCAGGTCCAGCACCAATAATAGCAATCATAAATCCAATCCTTTGAGAGTTAAAATAATTTCTGAATTATATCTAAAATCACAAAATCTCTTGAACCGTATAAGCTTGGCTCTGAGTCTTGGCAAACACCCATCGCTTCGTACTTAAGTTTTGTAAAAAAATCTCGTCATGAGTGATGAAAAGTAATACTCCTGCATACTCTTTTAAAGAAGCTTCCAATGACTCTATAGAATCCAAGTCCATATGGTTTGTCGGCTCATCTAAAATAATCAAAGAAGGACGTTTTAACAAGCCTTGAGCAATAAGCAGTTTTCTTACTTCACCCGGACTAGGTAGTATGCTATTTAGTAGTGCTTTTGCATCTGAGCCTAGTCTTTGAACAAGAGTGAAGAGTTCACCTTTTTCATCACTGTTTAAGTCGCTTATATCCTTAAATAGTTGCTCTGCTTGTTTGTCGGTTATCTCTTGAGGAATGTAAAGGTAATCATGCTGAAAATCAATTTCTTTGACAAGATAACTTATAAATGTACTTTTACCTGCACCGTTTTCACCGCAGATGCCAACCTTATCCCCAATATCTACCGATAGTCTTGGAAAGCAGAGTTGTGTTGACTCAAAAAGAGCAATGCAGTTTTTCTCAAGAGCTATGGGAAAGTTGTGTCTGGCAATCTCTCCCTCGAAGCTGATTCCTGTTGCATACTCTTTTGAAACTTTGTTCATATTTTCACTTAAGTGACGTTGTTTGGTGACTGTACGCTGTAGCATCTGCCCATCATGTTTGTCTTTACCCGTCAAAATAGCGCCGTTTATTTTTTCTTTTTGTGAGCTATCAGATTTACCAACACCTTTTTTAGAAAAGCGTTTTTTAGCAAGTGATACTTTCTCTCTTTGGTCTTGAACTACTTTGTTGATTTTTTTAAGTTCATGTTCTTGCTCAGAGATTACTTTTTTCTTGTGAGAGAGAGTCTGTCCATAAGCTTCTTGTGCCAAAGAAAATTTTGATTTGTATTTTAAAACTTCACCTGCTTTTATCATGATGGTCTGTTGTGTTAGTGCATCTAGTAAAGCTCTATCATGGCTTACCAAGATGCCAACACCTTTGTATCTTTTAAGTGCTTCAACTACGATAGCTTGAGAGTGAGAGTCAAGATGGTTGGTAGGTTCATCGACCATAAGTACATCACTCTCACTTGAAAGTGCAACCGCAAGTTGTAGTCGTTTACGTTCACCATGACTCAGTACATCCCAACTTCCTAGCCATTCGTCCTTGACCTGCAAAAGATCTCTTAGTTTGTATGCTTCTCTTGTATAAGTCATCATAAACTCTTCAAGCTCTTTGGGAGCAAACTCTGTACTTTGCGCGCAGTAAACCACAAGAGAATTACCAATGATTTTACCTTTTTCAACTTTTAGCTCTTTTGAGATGAGTTTTAAAAGTGTACTTTTTCCAGAACCATTAACACCAGTAACAGCACTCCATCCCTCTTCGAAGTCTAAATTTAAAGCATTGAAAATTGGTTGGGCTGCGCTGGGATATTTGTATGATAGGTCTCTGATTTTTAAACTATGCATAAGTTCCTATTTTGCTTGAGTATATCTAAAAATTACAAGCAAATTTTTTATGTACTTATTCTGAGCTTTAATCTCCACCGCTTGTTGAAGAAGAATCTGCTTGATAGCCTGCAACGCTATTTCCTATATCTTTGCCCCCGTTAGATTCAATTTTTATTAACCAAGGAAAAAGTAAAATTTTTAAAATAATTTTATACTTTTGCATTTTTTTACTTAAGACTATTGGCTCTTGGTTTAAAAATAAGGACACTATTAAAACACCAATAAGTGGGATAGTCCATAAAAGTATAAATTGAATGATTTTTTGAGTAACTTTATAATCTTCTATTTTTAATAATCTGTATGTAGTTACAATATTTAGTAAAACTAAATAGGTAGCTATAAAATATATATATTTCATATTCTCTCTTATATTTGTTGTCATTTTGCCTTGAAAATTTAAGCTCATTAAATAAGCCAACTAAACACTTGTTGATTTTTACAATTACATTTCTTAAATATTACCTTTTACATTTGTTTATGAATGGGTGTATACTATTAGAAAAAAACTAACTATTAAATAACGTTATTTAATA
>NZ_JADGFC010000027.1 GCF_016744025.1 Sulfurimonas sp. | reverse complement strand
GTCCTTTTTGACAAGGTCTCTTTGTTTGTGGATGGGAATTATAGGGGGTTAATGCTTTGAAGTTTCTTAATCGGTTGAGAAGTTTCTGGAAAGTTTTATCATTGTTTTTAGTTGTAATCAGTTTATGCATTAAACTGCACAAATCCAACCACCACCAATCAGTTTATCATTATCATAAAAGACTGCTGCTTGACCAATTGCAACTCCATAAACACTCTCTTTTAAAGTTATTACTGCTTTACCCTTTTCAATCTTTACATGGCAAGGAACAGCTATTGTTCTATATCTTAACTTAACACTTGTTTCAAATTCGTTTGAATCATTAAACATATTAAGATTCTCTATAGTTAAACTATTACATTCTAACTCTTCTTTTTTACCAACAGTGATTTGATTATTTTCAGCATCTATACTAAGAACAAAATGAGGTTCTTGAGCACCCTTAACAGTAAAGCCTTTACGTTTTCCAACTGTATAATGCATATACCCTTTATGCTCACCAACTATATTTCCATCTTTATCTAGTACTTCACCACTGTTATCTACATTTACATAATCTTTTAGTAGGTCAGTATATGTAGTTTCTACAAAACATATTTCGCTTGATTCACCTTGAGATGCAAAAGACTCTAAACCTTCAATAGATGCAGCGAACTTTTTAATATCACTCTTATGTCTACTTCCAAGTGGAAAAATAAGTTTAGATAAAATATCTTTTTTAACGTAAAACAAAAAATAACTTTGATCTTTAGTATCATCTTCTGCTCGATAAAAATGTTTTCCATCTGTTTTTATGTAGTGGCCTGTTGCTAGATAGTCAGCATTTATTGACTCTGCAAACTTAACCATTTCACCAAATTTAAGATTTCTATTACATAATGCACATGGATTTGGTGTTTTTCCTTGAGAATATGTGTCTATAAATGGTTGAAAAACTTTTTCGTTAAATATATCTTGTAAATCTAAAACATTCAATTTCATTCCAACAAAGTCTGCAGCTTTTTGAGCTCTAGCCAAATGTATTTCATGGTAACCTGGTTTTGAATGAAGCTTCATATATAAACCTTCTACTTCGTAACCATCTTTTTTTAAAAGTAAAGCTGATATTGTTGAGTCAACTCCCCCACTCATACCGACTAGTACTTTTTTTTGCTTATTCATAACTAATATATCTTTTATTTTTTATTTGTTGGAAACTCTGATAATGATTTACAATATTGTGAATCACCAAGACCAGCATCTTGAAGCATTTTAATCTGTTCTAACAATGAGTCTTCAATCTCTTCAACTACTAATTTTAAATCATCTGTTAATCTAATCATCTCAAAGTCATCTTTATCTATCATACCAGTAGTTAGCATTTTCGTTTCAACAAACTCCAGAAGAGGTTTATAAAAGTCAACCCCAACTACAAAAACTTTTACCCCAGTTACTTTTCTTGTTTGGATAAGAGTTAAAGCTTCAAATAGTTCATCTAAAGTTCCATATCCACCAGGGAATATTACATAAGCCATAGAATATTTTACTAACATAACTTTTCTTGAGAAAAAATAATCAAAACTCAATTCTTTTGTTGTATATGGATTAGCAGTCTGTTCAAAAGGAAGATCTATGTTTAAACCAATAGATTCAACATCTTTATGATTATTAGCACCTCTATTTGCACCTTCCATAATTCCAGGTCCACCGCCTGTCATAATGTTAAAACCACGTGAGCCTAACATTGAAGCTAGTTTTTGGGCTTTTTTATAATAGGGATCACTTTCATTTGTTCTTGCACTACCAAATATAGTAACTGTTGGTCCTAACTCTCCAAGCTCATCAAAGCCTTTTACAAAATCAGCAATAATTTTAAAAACACTCCAAACATCAGCTGATTTTATATCTTTTATATACTTTTTTGCCAATTCATCTTTATTAGATTTCATATTTATGCCTTAAGTTGAGTTAATCTCTCTCTTTTAGAGCCAATAGTAGTTATTTGAACACCGAAGTTACCATCTACAATTACAACTTCACCTTGTGCTATTACATGATTGTCTACTAATATTTCTAATGGATCATTTGCCAGTTGATTTAATTCTATAACGGAACCTATGTCCATATTAAGAACATCCTTGAGTAACATTTTCTTTTTACCTATTCTAACACGAACGGGTAACTTAACATCCATAATTAGTGAAATATTATTCATTTCATCACTATTTAATTTTATATCTGAAGTATATGGATCACCCATAGAAGAAATACCTGAAGAAAAATCATCACTACTAGCTTTTTCAGTATTACCCTCTAGTCTACTATTAAGTTTTTCATCCATTATAAACATAAACAGAGAACTGATTTCACCAATTGCAAACTTATAAACAAACATTTTACTATATTCTTCTAAACTTACTTCAGAGTCATCATTAACAAACTCTATGCTATCAATTTTAAAAGATAATTGTGCTAGCTCTTTTTGAGCTGATAAAGAGTTACCTATTGCACCAAATATATTTGAGATTATTTCTTTTGATGCATCTAAATCATCTTCACTTACATCATCTCTATCACTTGCATCTTCTCCCATCATTAAATCTGATAATGACGCAGCAAGATTTGGTGTTAAAGCTACCATAGCGCTAGCATCTATATCTCCACTTATACTTAGTTTAGCAAGTACTATTGGAGGAATAATATTTGAGATTATACTTAAAGTTTGTTCTTCATGTATATCTAGTGTTGGCGCTTGACCAACTAAAGCTTCTACTGTACCGATTGTCTCATCTTCAAATAGTTTCATAAATTCATTCATCTATTTAGCCTTCATTTTTATTCTCATCATTTACTATATCTCTAACTCCAGATATTTTTTCATGTCTTAGGTTTTCAAAATTTTCTAATGCGCGTTTTACTGCATCTTTTTCTGTATCAATTACTTCAGTAACTTGTATAGATTTTCTAAATCTTCTAAGTCCTATTTCACCATTAAAACGTTCTTTTCCATCTATGCTAACTGTTACAATATCATCTGCTGCAGTAGAAAGTCGCACAACATCACCAATTTGTAAGTCTAAAACATCTTTCATTGTAAGTTCCGCATTACCAAGGTTTGCTTCTACATTTACCTTCGCACCACCAAGTAATATTTGAAGTTCTGTATTTCTACTTTTTTTAGAACTTGTCTCATTTAACATAAGGTCTCTACTAGCAAGTTTTGGCAAGATAGGCTCTAAAGATATAACTGGATAACAGATATTCATCATTCCTGAACTATGTCCAATAATAATTTCCATTACAACCATTACTACAATTTCATTTTGAGCAACAATTTGAACAACATTTGGACTAGACTCTTTAGATTCAACATTAGGATAAACATCCATAACTGGACCCCAAGCTTCTTTTAGAGTACTCATCATTACCCGTAAAATCGTCTCGAAAAGACTTAGCTCTATATCTGAGAACTCTCTACTTGCGTCAAAAGGTTCACCTTTTCCACCCAAGAGACGGTCTAACATAGGAAATGCAATTGATGGATTTATCTCAATTACACCACTTCCTTCTAATGGTTTAATGGAAAATACATTAAAACTAGTTGGATTTGGTAGTGACATTAAAAACTCACCATAGGTCATTTGATCGACTGAATGAAGTTGGATTTCTACAATAGATCTCATAATAGAAGATATCTGAGATGCTAGTGAACGTGCCATTTTGTCATGAACACCGCGAAATGCACGAAGTTGTTCTTTTGAAACTCTATTTGGTCTTTTAAAATCGTAGAGTGTTACCTGTCTTTGAGGAAGAAGATTGTCATCTGCGGTCTCTAAGACATCATCACCTTCGTCTTCTACGACATCTAGTAGTGCATCTATCTCTTCTTGAGAAAGTATATCTGCCATATCATGTTCCTACACTTTCTTTAATTTTATGAATAACTGATTTGTGAATTTGTGAAATTCTAGACTCTGTAATATCTAAAATTTCACTTATCTCTTTTAATGTCAATTCTTCAAAATAATACAATTGAATAATCAACTGTTCTCTTTCATTGTATCCAGATAATATCTTTTTAATTACAGCAACTAATTCTTCTTTTTCTATTAGAGCTAATGCTGCACCCTCATCACCAACTTGAAGTTGATCGTGAAGTGGCATAACTGTGTAAATTGTAGATGCTATTCTAGCGTCATGAACTTTTTCTTCAGTCTCATCAAGTAGCTCTGAAAGCTCTGCATCTGTAGGCTCTTCATCATAAGTAACTCTATACTCTTCAACTGCGTAGTCTATAGCTTTTACAAGTTTTCTACTAGCACGAGATAAAATATCTAAACTTCTTAGATAATCAAGCATTGCACCATAAACTCTTTTATTTGCATATCCCCAAAAAGAATCGTTTAAAGTTTCATCATATCTTCTTGCTAATTTTATAAGTTCTTCTGTGCCAATAGCTGATAAATCCATATAGTCAATTGAACTAGGAAGTCTTTCTTTGAGTCTAAATGCCATCCCTTTTACTGCAGGTAAATACTGAATTGCTAATTCATCTTCTTTATGTTTGATATCTTGAGTATATGAAGAAATCATCTTTTTTGTCCTGCTATCTCTTTAGAGTTCATTTTAATTGCAGCATCTGTCATCTTGCAAACAGAATCTATAAGTTTTTCTCTTTTATTAATCTCTTTTACAAAAAGGTCTAAGTCCTTCTCATGAGCTTCTTTAGGGAAGGAATAAGACTTTGCCATAAATGTTTTGTAATAAAATGCAATTATAATATGTGAAAACAGATAAAAGAATATTGTTATAAAAAAGGTGTATAGGAGTAGCCCTTCAGCATCAAAAGACTTTAATACGCCAAAAATAATTCCGACAAAAAAGCCTTGAACTGTAAAGAAATATACAAAGTTTTCACCTAACATCCATGTACCCCAAAATATTCTTAAAAATGTCCCATTAAGCGCTTAAACAGCCCAGTTAATCCACTTTCATTTGAACTAACAAGCATATTTCGTTCCAATCTAGACGCTATTTTACTTGCTATTGCCGTTATATCCGTGTGAGGTTGAGAATTTGGATATGAAATACTAAAAAGAGCTCTACGCTTTACTGAAGAGCTAACTTTTAAATCACTGTTAATTTTACCCATTAGTTGTAAATCTAATTTATCTCCAATATTCGCTAAAGCAACCTTACGAATTTTTTCAAAAACTGCTTCTGCTTCTCTTTCATTTTTAACCTGATTCATAATTAAACCAATATCATTTCTCAAAGTTGCTACTGTTTTAATAGTTGCATATGCGTCAGTAATTGCTGCTGGGTCTGGAACAGTAACAACAATAACATCATCAGCGGCATTTAAAAATATTTGAATATGATCACCTATTCCCGCACCAGTATCTATAATCATTACATCTAGTTTATCAAGGACTTGAGCTTCTTCCATAAATCTTTTAAAAAGTGCAGCATCAGCATATTTTAATATCTCATTACCACTTTCACCTGGAATTAAAATCAGGTTTCTAGTAATTGGAATAAGGATATCGCTAACAGTAGCTTCTCCTTTTAAAACATGTAATATATTCTTTTTAATCTTTACATTAAACATAACGTCTAGATTTGCTAAACCTATATCAGCGTCAAATATACCTACATTTAGTCCATTTTGAGATAAAACATAGGCTAGATTAGAACTAATAGTACTTTTTCCAACTCCACCCTTACCACTCGTAATAGCAATAAATCTAGTTTTTTTTGATTTCTTTTGTAACTCTTTTGAATTAGAAGCAACTAGTTCTTCTAGCTTTTCAGCTTGATGACCGATCATGCTTTACTCCTATTAAAACCATGTAATAAACACTCAACTAAAAAATCACTACTTGCACATACTAAATCTTCTGGGACTTCCTGCCCTACAGAGAAATAACTAATAGGACTTTTTGTCTCATATGCCAGAGAGAAAATATTTCCAAAACCCATTGTCTCATCAAGTTTTGTAAACATTACTGTATCTACATTTAGAGTAGAGAAGTTCTCATAAGTAACTTTTAAATCTTCATATTTAATTGAACTTGGCATTACTAAAACAACATCTACATTGTACTCAGTATCATTAGCTTCCAAGCACTCATAAATTTTTTCTATTTTATTTTTATCATATGGACTAGAACCCATAGTATCAATAAGAATGTAGTCACAGTATCTCAGTGAATTAAGTGCTGTAGAGAACTCTGGTGGATCAACTACAGTCTCAATTCCGAGTTTCATCATCCTAGCGTATTGCATTAACTGCTCAACAGCGCCAATACGATAAGTATCTAAAACAACAAGACCAACTTTATACTTTTTTTGCAATAAGTATGAGTATCTTGCAGCTAGTTTAGCTATTGAAGTAGTCTTTCCAACACCAGTAGGACCAACAAGCATAATTACTTTTTTAGTACCAGGAGTTGGAACACTTTCTCTTCTAATTGGAATCATTTTTCTAAGAAGTGTTTGAAAGTATCTTTTGACAGTTGAAGAGTTTTCTCTCATTTTATGTGGCATATGTTCTAATGTCATTCTCATAATACCATCAAGGTGATCTCTATCCATACCGCTTTGAGATGCCAGTCTATATATCTCAGCAAATTCTGATGGAATTTGACTTTCAATATCAGGTGATTTTTCATCCCAAAACATATTTTGGATTAGCTTAACCTTATCTCCAAGCTTGTTAATCTCTGATTTAATCTCTTTTAACTCTTTTGGCTCATATGAACTAGGAGCTTTTTTTGGTACCCCGTATTCGTAAAGAGGGTCTGTAACATTTGCTATTTCAGATATCTGCGCTGCAGCACTAGAAATATCATAAAGAACATCTGCGCTCTCTTGTCTGAGTGGCTTTTGTTTTTCCAGTGGTTTAGGTTTTTTTGGATAATTTGAGTGGATATTATTACCATCTATACCAATAACTATTTCATATAAAGGTTCTCTTCCAAGTGCTTTTTTTTGAATCTCGCGAGTCTCAATAAGCATACCGTCATTACCAATTTCAAGCTTAGCTTTTTTTAGCGCTTCTGAAGGTGTTCGTCCAGTAAATGTTAATATTTTCATTTATTTATATCCATAAGCGGAATAACTACGCTTTGTCTCTCAAACCAACTTGCATGAGGTATGATGAGTCTGTCTGTTTTAATAAATCTATTATCGAAAAAGATGATATCCAAATCTAATGTCCTTGGAGCATTTGCAAAACTTCGTTTGCGCGCAAATTTTTTCTCTACCCTGTGTAAATAATCCAAAAAAGCAATAGGTTGCATGCTAACTTGGAGTACGATAATTGAATTTAGAAAATCATCTTGGTCCATAAAACCAAATGGAGGATTTTTCAAAATCAATGATGTTTGCAAGAGTTCAACTCTTTTGTCTTTTTTAAAAAATGTAAAAAGATGTTCAAACCTTCGTTTTACATCTCCAACATTACCACCAATGCCTACTGTTACTTTATATCTGTGAGAACTTTTGGGTCTATTATAAGACCCAAAATGTAAGCTTTTAAAAGTCGTTAAACTCTCGTTTAGCTTACGGTTAATATACATAACTACTCAGCTGCTGGTGCTTGTTGTTGCATCTCTTGAGCTGCTTTCATTTCACTCATAATTTGTAACATACCAACCATTGCAAGATGATATCCAAAAGGACCAAAACCAACAACAGATGATGTACAAACAGGTGCAATCATATTTTCTTTTCTGAAGTCTTCACGACGGTGAATATTACTAATATGAACTTCTATCGTAGGAAGATTAACTGCTGAAAGAGCATCTCTAATAGCTATTGAAGTATGAGTATATGCTGCAGCATTAATAATAATACCATGAGCATCTCCATAACATTCTTGAACTTTATCTACGATTTCACCCTCTAGGTTACTTTGAAAAAATTCAATCTCTATATTGTTTTGAGTTGCAAATTCTTTCATCTGAGAGTGAATTTGCTCCAATTTCATTGGACCGTATATATTTTGTTCACGAACACCAAGCATATTTAAATTTGGACCTTGAATAACTACTACTTTCATTTTTTACCTTTTTTGTAAATATTAAAACTTTAAAGGAGATATTTTATCAAAAGTAATATTAAAAAGAGTTACACAAAATCAATACTGATCTTTTTTCTCGACCAGATTTTCACAATCCATTATCATATTGTAGAGATCAATATCTCTTCCAGATATGTTACATACATTTTTTCCCGTAGTATCAACAAAGATATAGACTTCTGAATCATGAAATTGTTTAGTCATATATTTGGAAAATATCACATATTCTGCATCATCTAAATTATGAACACTTTGAGATATTTTTTTAAATTTTTCACATGATTTTACAAGTTTCTTTATTGACAAAACTTCACTCTGAAGACTATTTTTAAGAACATCAGTCAAATCAATAAGTTCTTCTTCTAAATTTTCAAATTTTGTAAACTTTTCCATAACAATACTCCTAATTAAAGCAAGTCTATTTTTTATAAATTATATCATATTATATATTTTTCTTCTTCTATTATTCAAGAATAATTAATATAGTATCATACAGCACTATATTATAATAATAACAAATAAAACAATTTATTTGCTTTAAGAATGTTTAAATATTTATTATCGTACTATCATATAATAATATCAAATAAATCAATGCAAAGAAGAAGATATGACACAGAATCACTATAATGTAATTGTTGTTGGAGGCGGCGTCTCCGGTGCTGCCCTTTTTTATGAACTAGGTCGCTATACAGATGCTAAGAAAATCTGCCTATTAGAAAAGTATGAGTCTTTGGCTTCATTAAACTCTAGTGGTTCTGCAAATTCTCAGACCTTACATTGTGGAGATATTGAGACTAACTATACGCTTGAAAAAGCGGAAAAGGTTAAAAAAACTGCAGATATGGTTGAACAATACTGTCTACAGTATGGTTACGAAGATAAGGTAATTTTTTCACATCAGAAAATTGCACTAGGTGTTGGTTATGAAGAAGTTGCCTACATTAAAAACAGATATAAAGAGTTCAAATCTCTATATCCATATCTTGAATTTTACACAAAAGAGCAATTAGCTGAGATTGAGCCAGCTGTTATATTTGACAAAGATGGTAAAGAACGTCCAGAAGACATAGTAGGTATGGGAGCACAAGGTGAATATACTACTGTTGACTTTAAAGCACTTAGTGATACTTTTATTGACAACACAATCAAGCTTGAAGATAAGGTAACTGATATTTTCTTTAACAATGAAGTTAAACATATACAAAAGATTGGAAGTACTTACCATGTAGAAACTACAATGAGTCATTTTACTGCTGATTTTGTTGTAGTAGATGCTGGAGCACATAGTCTTTATCTTGCCCATCAAATGGGTCATGGTTTAGACTACGGCTGTCTTCCAATGGCTGGTAGTTTTTACATGGGTAACCGTAAAATTCTTAACGGAAAAGTATATATGGTTCAAAATCCAAAACTACCTTTTGCCGCTCTGCATGGTGACCCAGATATTCTTGTAAATGGATTTACTAGATTTGGTCCTACTGCATTAATGTTACCTAAACTAGAGCGCTTTAAGCCTGGAACATATTGGGATTTCGTTAAAACATTAAGATTTGACCATAACGTATTTAAAATATTTTTTGATTTAATGAAAGATTCTGAAATACGTAGTTATGTACTTAAAAACTTTATGTTTGAAGTACCACTAATTAATAAAAAACTATTTCTCCAAGATGCGAGAAAGATAGTTCCATCTTTAGGTGAAGATGATATTTCATACGCAAAAGGTTTTGGTGGTGTTAGACCTCAAATTCTAGATAAGAAGAACCAAAAACTTATGCTTGGCGAGGCTTCTATAAATACAGGAGAAGGTATTATCTTTAATATGACACCTTCTCCTGGGGCAACATCTTGTTTAGGTAATGCTCAACGTGATGTAGAAATCATTTGTGAACATTTAAATCTAACTTTTAATGAAGAACAATTCAATAAAGAACTAGTAAAATAATAAATAAACAAGGAGATTAAAGATGACAACTCAAGAACAAAAAAAGAAAATTCTATATATTACTGATTTACAAGAGTATACAGACCACGGAACTATAGGTTCACTGTTTAACGGTTATCTAAAAGAATATTATGATGTTAATATTGTTTATTTCACAAAGTTTAAAAATAGTTTCCAACATAAAGGAACAGATTATGTTGTTCCTCAGCAATATAGAAAAGAGATTTGTTCTTATATTGAAGGAAAAGGTGTAGACTTATCTTCATATGATTATGTTTTTGTACGTAATAAACCAGATATTCTAAAAGATGTTCTTTGTAGTCGTGGACAATATGGATATAAAGTTGGGTACAGACTCTCTTTTCCAAAAAATGAAGAGACTTTTGAAGCGCATAAGGCTAATAATAGTGCGGGTATGATTGAAACAGCAAAAAATTACTTTACTAAAAATAGTAAAAAACACCTACTTTCTCAGTGTGATATTTTTATGCCTACTTCTAAGGATATGGAAGATATTTTTTATGCAGATACTGGTGTAAAAAGCTACCCTCTTCCAGCAGGTTTAGATCCAGCAAGAATAACTTCTCACAAAGAGTCTGAAGGTAGTAAACGCCATTTTATCTATGTTGGAACATTAGATAGTCTAAGAGAATTTGAAGAAGTTTTAATCGCTTTTACAAAGGTTAAATCAGACAATTGGCATCTAAATATTTCTACTCTAGATTCTGAATTTGCTAGAAATGTAATGAAGCGTTACACTTCAATAGAAGACAAAGTAAGTATTATTAGAGCCGATAGTTATGATGAGTTAATACAACAAGTTGATGCTTGTGATGTTGGAATTGCTATGTTACCTAATGTACCTATTTATTCTACATCTATTCCAGCAAAAACAATGGATTATTACACTTGTGCTATTCCTTCACTTTTAACTGATAATGTAAAAAATCGTAATATTTTCAGTGATGAAGATGCAATATTGTGTAACTTTAAAAATCAAGAAATTGCTCTAAAGCTTGAAGAAATTATAGCTATGTCACAAGATGATATTGTTAAGATGGGACATGCTGGACAAGAAAAACTACTAAGCCATAAAAGAAACTACAAAATCATGGCAAAAGAACTCAAAGAAGAGCTAGAATCACTTTAAAGTGATTCTTAATAAGCTTTTCATGGCTTATTAACTATAATTTGCAACTTTCATAATAAAGATAAAAAAATGCAAATAATCTCACCAAACTATATACTAACACCAGACACCCTACTTTCAGACTTAGCAGTTGCTTTTGACAAAACTATACAAAAAATTGCACCCTTAGAAGAACTTAAAAAAGAGTACCCAGATGCACAAATAGAAATTCTTCAAAAGAATTCATTACTAATGCCAGGACTTATTAATGCTCATGTTCACATAGAGTTTAGTGCTAATAAAACTAGCCTTACTTATGGCGATTTTATGAACTGGTTATACAGTGTAATAGAAAATCGTGAAGAGCTTATTGGCGGTTGTGACGTAGCTTGTATGAGTAAAGCAATAGATAATATGCTTAACTCTGGTATAACAACATTTGGAGCAGTAAGTTCACATGGAATGGATTTACAAGCTTGTGCAAATGCTGCTCAAAATGTTGTTTTTTTCAACGAACTTATTGGTTCTCAGGCAACTATGGCAGATGCACTTTTTGATGATTTTCTTTCTCGTTTAGATGCTTCAAAAACTGTTAAAAGAGAAGGTTTTCACCCAGCAGTTGCGATTCATTCTCCTTACTCTGTTCACCCTATTTTAATCAAAAAAGCTATTGAAATAGTAAAAAATGAAGATTTAAAACTAACAGCTCACTTTATGGAAAGTGAGGCGGAGAGAAATTGGTTGGATTCTAATAATGGTGAGTTTAAAGACTTTTTTCAAAAGTTACTAAAACAAGATTATGCAGTTAGTGATTCAAAAGAATTTTTACAACACTTTGATAATGAAAAAACTCTTCTTACACATGTAGTTAAAGCAAATGAGAATGAATTAAAAAGTATATCTTCAAATCAACATACAATTATTCATTGTCCTATTTCAAATAGATTGTTAGGAAATGGTGCAATTGACTTAGAAGCAGTAGATAAACAAAATATAAATTGGGTATGTGCAACAGATGGACTTAGTTCAAACTATGCATTAGATTTATTTGAAGAGATGAAATGTGCTCTTTTTATGCACTCAGAAATGCCACTTTTAGATTTGGCTAAAAAACTTATAAATAGTGTTACTATTAACGCTGCATCTGCACTAAATTTAAATATAGGTGAAATAGCACAAGGCAAAAATGCGGATATGCTTGTGCTAGACTTAGATAAAGAACCAAGTGATGAGTTAGCAATCCATTTAATATTACATAGATATAATATCTCTAAAGTTTATATAAACGGAAAGAAAGAAAAAGGCAACTAATGCAATTTATTAAAAAGATATTTTATCCAATTACTGCAACACTAGGTTTCATTCAAAATCATTTCAAAGCTATGATTTTTGTGCTTATTTTATTTTTACTTTTTGCTCCTTCAAGTGAGCAAGACCTTATTTCTAATAATCTCCAACAGATTAACCTAGTCGGACCAATAATGGAAATATCAGAGGTACTAGAGCAGATAGAAAAAGCAGGATCCAACGATAATATAAAAGGTGTTTTATTTGTTGTTGACTCTCCAGGTGGTGCAGTTGCTCCCTCTATAGAACTAGCTTACGCAATTAAAAGATTAAAGTCAAAAAAACCTGTTGTTGTATATGCTCAGGGAACTATCGCAAGCGGAAGTTACTATGCAAGCATCTGGGCAAATGAAATAGTAGTAAATCCTGGTTCAATGGTTGGAAGTATAGGTGTTATTATGCAAGGGGCAAATTTGAGTGAGCTTATGAGTAAAATAGGCATTTCAACTCAAACTGTTAAAGCAGGTAGATACAAACAAGTAGGAACTCCAAACAGAAAATGGAAGCCTTTTGAAGTAAATGAATTAAACAAAGTTATTCAAGGCACTTATGATATGTTTACAAAAGACGTAGCAGATGCTAGAGGCCTTGATATCAATAAAAGAGACCAATATGCTAATGCTCATATATTTACTGCTAAACAAGCTAAAGATGTAGGTTTAGTAGATTCACTTGGAGTAAGTTACAATGCTAAAATGAAACTTATACTATTAAGTGGAGTAGAAAATCCTGTGTGGAATAAAGAAGATAAGTTTGATAAGATAATGAAGAAACTATCAGCTTCTACAGCTGTAACTCTTCACACATACTTTCCTTCTTTAGTATTAAAATAGTCTAAACTGTAGAGGTTTTATACCTCTACAACTCTTACAACACTTTGAGTGTTTTCAAAAATTCTTTTTACTCTATCTTGCCAAAGTTCACCAAATTCTTTTATCTCTGATAGTTTAGCCAAGCCACCCATCATTTTTTGCATTAATGGTTGCATATTTTGGCTAGGCATAATAGATGATGGATCATAAATCACATCAACACATTTACCCGTATCAACTCTAGTAAATCTAGCTGATGATGAAATTTGTGAATCAAAATCCATAAGAGAGTGTCTAGCAAATTTTCCTGCTAAACCTTTAAAACCACTCTTATCAGTAGCGCCAGTAATCTGAGAAACAACATTACTGATTACTCCAGTAACACCATCTTCTAAAGATTCTTTAAATTCTACTTTAACATTTCCACGAACTGCTGTCTCATCTTTATAAAGAGCTTTTAAAGCTTGGGCAGTGATAAGATAAGCACCTGCGACTGTTGGACAACTATGTCCAGCTGACTTAACAACATCAAGGTAATTGAACTCATATTCACCTTTAGCAAATGCGCCTAAAACTGCTGAAAGAGGATCTTGTACTTTTATAACTTCTATTTCATTAAAAAACTCTGGATAATTCATACTATATTTTCCTTCTTTATGACTTTAGCACTTATATTTACTTCATCGCTCTGTACCATAAATTCATCTCCAACGTTTAAGCTAGATATATTTATAACTCTTGAGTCTTGTGATATTTGTGCAAAGCCTTTTTTACTTTTAAATTTTGGATGATTGGATTCTATCATCTTTTGCAAATTTATAACTTGATTTTGGGCAACATTTAGTTTTGATGTTATAGCATGAGAAAATGAATCTTTTAAAATGCTAACCTCTTGCATCTTTTGCTCTAATTTTCTTTGTATTGAATGACTTGAGTATAAGTTATACATATGAGTAAGTTCTTGTGTAGAACTCTGTATTTTTTGAGACAAAAGTTGTGTATGTTGAGATGCGATAGAATCTAGTGTCTGAAAGAGTTCATTAGAATCAGGAAGTGTCATCTCCATTGCAGCACTTGGAGTCGCTGCTCTGAGGTCTGATACAAAATCACTAATTACCCAATCTATTTCATGTCCTACAGCAGAAACTATAGGTGTTTTAGCTCTATATATAGCATCTGCTACTATCTCTTCATTAAACGCCCATAAATCTTCTATACTACCGCCACCACGGCCTATTACAATAAAATCATAATCTCTTGTATCATTAACTATAATAGCATTTGCAATTGAAGATGCAGCACTATCACCTTGAACTAGTACATCATAAATATCTATCTCAAGTGCTTTGTATCGAGTGTTGGCAACTCTAAGCATATCTTGCAAAGCAGCTCCAGATGCTGATGTTATTAGTGCAATTTTAGAAGGGAATTTTGGAAGTTGTTTTTTTATACTAGTCTCAAAATAGCCTTGAGATGCCAGTTTTTGTTTTAACTGCTCATACGCTAAAGCCAAAGCTCCATGACCAGCAGGTTCAATGCAAAAACAGTTAATCTGATACTCACCACGAGGTTTGTATAGAGTTATAGCACCATCTAAAATAACTTTGAGGCCCTCTTTTAACTGAAACTTTAGTTTTGAAGCATTACCTCTAAACATTACGGCTTTTAGTGTTGAGTTAGCATCTTTAAGCGTGAAGTATATATGTCCACTATTGTGAAAAGTTATACGAGAGAGTTCTCCCTCAACAAGAACACGAGAAAAACTGCTTTCAAGAAGAGTTTTAATCTGTTCATTAAGTGATGAAACATTTAATACATTCAAAGCTTCACCTTTTATAAAATTATTTTTTTCTAGCTATTAGTAATGTAGAGATATCCATAGAAAAGCTTTTTGTATAAAGCATTTCAAAACCGGCAGTTCTTAACTCATTTTGCATATTTTCTACAGTTGAGAAATCTCCTATAGAATTAGGAAGGTATTCATATGCTTCTAAATTTTTAGAAATAAAACCACCTACTTTAGGAAGTATTTTATTCATATAAAAATCTCTAATCTTACCAAGAAAAGAAGGATTTTCATTTTTCATAAACTCTAAAATTACTACAAGACCATCTTGCTTAAGAACTCTATTAAACTCATCAAGAGCTTTTTTTCGCTCTACAACATTTCTAATTCCGTAAGTAATACTTAAAAAATCTGCACTTGCGTCTTCTAATGGAATTTCAGTAGCTTTTGAGATATGGTAATTAAACTCAGGATATTTATCACGAGCAACATCAACCATTCCAACAGAAGGATCAACTCCAACAATATCACCAATTGCTATTCCTGCTATTTCAGCACGAGAACGCCAGAAGTCCATCATATCGCCAGTTCCACAAGCTACATCAACAATTTTATCAATAGAATCTTTTGCATAAAATTCATAAGCCAAGTCACAAGCTTTACGTCTCCAACTTTTATCTACACCCATACTCATAACACGATTTGCTGTGTCATACGTCGGCGCAATATCATCAAACATTGATACAATTTTTTCTTGTTTTTGTTTTTCTTGTTTTTGCATATTATATTTCCCTTTTCATCCACATGATTATATCTTGGTCTTCTTGGTCTATATTTAAAATATCAAATTTTTCTTCTACTTTTTCAAATCCACTCTTACCAGCCATATTTGGAGCTAAATAACATAAAAAATAATCCACTATATCTTTAGAGAGTTCAAACATTTTTGAACTTCCCTCTATCATGATATTTTTGTAATTATCTAATTTTAAGAAGTTATCTTCTATAAAAACTTTTCTATTCTCAATATTAAACAATGGTATTGATTTGTCAAACTCTTTTGTTCTAGATATTATTAATATGTCTGGAGCTTTACCATTAACAAGCCTTGAATCTAAGGTTGGTCTGTCAGTTCTAACTGTATTACCACCAATAACAAGTAAATCACATATATCTCTCATAGCATGAACATTCTTCCTTGAATGTGCCGAGCTTACAGTTCCATCGTCGGTAGTTCCATTTAGTCTTTGCGCCCATTTGAAAAAAATAAATTTATCTTGATTCCATATATTAAAAGGCTTGATTAAATCTTGTGACTTTTTTTCTAACAAAAGAGTTTTAACATCAACTCCACTTTTCTTTAGTATATCATTTCCGCCTGATGCTTCTACATTTATATCATTAAAACCAACAAATACTTTTTTTATTCCAAGTACACAAATTAAAGATGCACAAGATGGTGTTTTGCCAATATGAGAGCATGGTTCAAGTGTAGTATACAGAGAAATATTTTTAAAGCAATTATTATGATAATTTAAAAGAAAATTATGAATATCAATAGAAGAAGTCAGTTCAAGAATTTTAGAATTATTTGTAAGTTTAAAGTATGCACTTTGTAGTGCCATAATTTCTGCATGAGGTGATCCAGCTTTTTGATGTGCTTCAACTGCAATAAGCTCATTATTTGAGCCAACAATACAGCAGCCAACAGCTGGATTTGGATAGGTTAAACCTTGGTATTTCCAAGCCTCTCTCAAGGCTAGGTTCATAAAAAAGTTAGAATCGATTACCATTACCTTATCCTAAACTGATAAGGAGCAAAGCCCCTTATCTTGTGCTAACCCTAAGTTTTCTTTAAAGCTTTTCATTACCATTCAAAGTAAGTTTTAGCTTTGGCAATATCGTTGAATTCTAACTCTAGCATTTCATCTTCACTTTGAATAAAGATTTTAGAGCCTTCTACTTTAGTTAAAATACCTCTTATCTTATCTTTTGAAATTGAATAAAGAGCTACTCTATCACCAATAGATTTTTTAAAATGATTTATAGTTGTTAACTTTCTTTCAATACCGGGACTACCAACTTCAAGTCTATAATCACCAGATACAGGAGGAGTAACGTCAAGTAATGGAGAAATCATATGTGTCAATTCTACACAACTCTCTAGACTTATGCCAGCTCTTTTTCCATCTACTACTTCTTTTGAAATAACACTTACACGATAAATTGTCTCATCATTTTCACTAACAATTAAAGTATCATAAAGCTCTAGGTCAACTGATGAAACAAACGAATTTATATCACTTTGTAAACTCATTCTTCATCCTTTTTTGCTATTTTTTTAAATAGTTCTTCTATATTTTTTGACTTTTGAACTTGTTCATCAAACTCAAATGTAAACTTTGGACAACGGTACCAACCCTGATCTTTAAGACAAAATGTCTCAACTATTGGTCTGGCATTTCGTAAAAGCTTTAGATAGTCTCGTTTTTCTTGTTCGCTATATTCACTTGGATTTATGTAAACTTTTGCATCACTTTTGCCACGAGAACATTTAACTTCTAAAATCTCTAAGTCATGAAGTCTTTTATCGTTTAATGAGCCTAACGCTTGAGGAACCAATTCACCAAGAATTGATTCTGTACGCTTTAGTTTTATTTGAGCTTCTGTCATTTATAAAGAAACTTTTTGCTCAACTTTTCTGAATGTTTCAAGTATATCACCAGGTACAACATCGTCATAACCACTAATAACAACACCACATTCATAACCGTTACCGATTTCTTCAACATCATCTTTAAAGCGTTTAAGTGAAGTAAGTTCACCTTCGTAATGAACAACACCCTCACGAATAACACGAACCATACCACCACGGATAAGTCTACCATCAACAACAACAGAACCAGCAACAACACCTTTAGGTATTTTAAATACTTCTCTAACTTCAGCTTGACCTGTGTTTTCTTCAGTAAATTTCGGTGCCATCATACCAGTTAACATAACAGTAATATCATCCAATAATTGATAAATAATAGAATAAGTTCTAATATCTACATTTCTCTGTTTAGCAAGTGCCTTAACGCTACCTGTTGGACGAACATTGAAGCCTAGAAGCACACAGTTTTCACTGTTAGAAACTAGCTCAACATCATTTTCAGTAATTCCACCAACACCTGAAGAGATTACATTAATCTTAACTTCATCATTTCTAAGTTCATTAAGTGAAGATTTAATAGCTTCAAGTGAACCGTGAACATCAGTTTTAAGAACAACCTTAAGAGATTTAAGTCTACCCTCTGCAATCATAGAAGTCATATCTTCTAGAGTTGACTTAGTAGAGTGAGAAAGTTCTTTATATCTATCATATTCATGACGTTTAAGAGCGTATTCTTTAGCCTCTTTATCACTATCCATAGCCATCATAACTTCACCAGATGCTGGAACTTCGTTTAAACCAGCAACTACAGCGGTATGACTTGGAAGAAGAGATTTAACTTGTTTTCCATGTTCATCTATTAGAGCTTTAACACGACCATAAGCACTACCACAAACAACATAGTCTCCAACTTTTAAAGTACCATTTTGAACAATTACAGTAGCAACTGGACCACGGCCTTTTTCTAAAGATGATTCTACAACAGCAGCTTTAGCCATAGCATTTTTATTTGCGCGTAATTCTAAAACTTCCGCAGTAATTAAGATATTTTCTAGTAAAGAATCTATTCCCATTCCACTTTTTGCAGAAACAGGGATAAACTCTACATCTCCACCCCAATCAACAGGATTAATACCATTCTCAGCCATTTGACCTTTAACCATATCTGGTTGAGCAGTTTCTTTATCCATTTTATTAAGAGCAACAATAACTGGAGCACCTGATTCTTTTGCAAGTTTAATAACTTCAAGAGTCTGAGGTTTAACACCATCATCAGCAGCAACAACTATAACTATAATATCTGTTACATCTGTACCACGTTGACGCATATGAGAGAATGCAGCGTGACCCGGAGTATCTAAGAAAGTAATAGGTTTACCATGTTGTTCAACTGTGTAAGCACCAATATGTTGAGTTATACCACCAGCTTCACCCTCTGTTACTTTAGCTTCACGAATAGCATCTAAAAGTGATGTTTTACCATGATCAACGTGACCCATTATTGTAATTACAGGTGCTCTTTCAGTTGCATCTGGATCTTCTTCTATATCTTCTTCTTCGTGAGTAAACTCATCTTTAGGATCTATTATTGTTACTTCAACATCAAACTCTTCAGAAAGAATTTCAATTTCATCATTTCCTAAGAAATCATTTTTAGTCATCATCATACCAAGATCAAAAAGAACTTTAATAATGTCAGACATTGGACGTCTTAGTGCTTCTGCAAATTCATAAACACGAATATCTTCAGGAATCTCTACATGAGTTACAATCTCTTCTTCTTGAGTAGCTTTTGTATATTTTTTTCTTTTGTCACGAGAAACTTTTCTACCACGAGGTGCTTGTTTCTTGTTAGCATTTCTACCAGCAGGTTTTGGTGCACGAGGTTTTCTAGCTTCTTCAACAGGAAGTGGGGCTCTCTCTGTAGAATTTAAGTCAAGTAAAGTAACTTGATCATCCATATCCATAGAAACATCGTTCATTGTGCCACCAAAGATATCCATTCTTTTTCCAGATTCTTTTCTTCTTGTAGGTGTTGCACTACCTTGCTTAGATTTTTTCTTTTGAGCCAATTCTTCTAAAACTGCGGCACTCATCTTACCATATGAAGATACTGAAGCTGCCTGTTTTTGAGGAGCTGAATAAGTCTCAACTACTTTTGGTTTTCTCTTTTTAACAATCTTAAGACCTGTTCTTTTAATCTGACGAGTAACAACAGGGATAACCACTTTTAAAGTACTTTTTTTCTCTTCTTTAACTTCAGCCTTAGGCTCTTCTTTCGCCTCAACTACTGCTACAGCTACTTCTTCTTTTTGTGTTTCTTCTTGCTTAGGAGTCTCTTCTTTAAGAATCTCTGCTTTAACAACTTCAACATCAATATCTGACTTTGGAGCTTCTACAACATCTAAAGGAGCTTTTATCTCTACAGGAGTTTCTTCTACCTTAGGAGTTTCTTCTTGTTTTGGAGTATCACTTTTCGCTTTAACTGGTGCTTTTTCAGCTTGCTTTGGTGCTTCTACAACTTCACCATTCATAATGAAGTTTGCTAAACCCTCAGCTTGTTCCATAGTAACTACGCTTTGTGCCGATTTTACTTCAAGACCCATTTTTTTTGCTTTTTCTAAAACATCTTTAGAAGCTATACCTAGTTCTTTTGCAATTTCGTGTACTCTAACTTTTTCTATCATCAGCGATGATCTCCTTTAGTTTGTTCGTAAATTTATCTTTGTCTCCACTCTTGCATTGACGCATAAGTGATTTTATAACTTTTTTTTCTTCAAAGATACAATTTTCGCATAAATAAAAACTTCTTCCAATACCTTTGAATACTTCTATTGAACCATCAATACATTGTAGTCTCAGTAGCGTATCTTGAGCTTCTCTATTTCTACAAGAGATGCACATTCGAAGAGGTTGGTTATATTTTTTCGCCATTATATCTTAATCTTACTTTATTTAATAGAGATTATCTCTCTATTACTAGCCCATTATTATCAAAATCCAAAATTTTCACATTAAAATCAGGAAATTTTTGCTTTAACTTGTTTGCAATCATAGCTGAATCTTCATCATATGCCATTGAAAAGAATGTTGATCCACTCCCTGAAAGAGTGCTCATTAAGGCACCACTCTCATATGCTATCTTCTGTACAGAAAATAGTTCTGGTAAAACTTTCATCCTTGCTTTTTGATGAAATCTATCTTGTGCAGAAAGTTTTAACATTTCCCAATCTTCATTAAAAAATGCTCCAACAGTTAAAGCAGTATGAGATAAATTATATATTGCATTCTCTTTTGAATAAGACTTAGGCAAAAGTGTTCTAGCTTTTGAAGTGTTAATAGGCTTATTTGGTATTGCAACAATTGCTTTTAAATACGTAGGAAGATGTTTTCTTTGTGAAAAAACTTTATTTTTCTCAATCGTAGCCGCATTAAAGCCACCCATGACAGCTGGGGTAATATTATCAGGATGCGATTCGTAAAAAAGTGCATGATTTAAAATTCTTCTTTTTGAAACTCTTATTCCTGCTGCTTCATGTGCACTAGCAATCGCACTAACAATTACCGCAGATGAACTTCCAAGACCTCTAGACATTGGAATCTGGTTATAAAAAGTAAATTTAAAATTTTGTTTTTTTTGAGTTAATCTATTGTAATGATCATTAAAGATGCTAACAAAAAGGTTATTTCCTTTAAGTCTTGGGTTATTTTCGCCCTCACCCTTAATACTTACACTGAAAAATTTAGATGGATGAAATTCTACTCTATTTCTTAAATCCACTGCTAAACCTAAAGAATCAAATCCTGGTCCTAGGTTTGCACTTGTTGCTGGTACACTTATTGTCAATTATTATCCTATCCAACAGCCCCAATGCCATAAAGAGGCGTTGCTATTGTGCTAAACTCTTTATAATCAAGTACATCATGGAGTTTAAATTCCATATCTGGCACTATTTCTAATTTTTGAGTTTTTATTTCTGTCGGAAGTTTAACAAAAAATAGCTTTCCAATCGCTTTTATAGGTTGATTTTTATTAAAATAAAATGCATCTGTTGCAAAAAGTGGTATTTTTTTTAAAACACTAAGAGATTTTAAAAATATATATGCAACTTTTATAGCCATAAAACTACCAGGACCATTCGCATAAAAAAGATTTTTTACTTCATATTGTTCTAAAATTTCTTTATATATTTTTGGCAGAACTTCTGAACTTTTTTCTTCACTCTTAATTGTATGTATTAGTTTTTGATCTTCATACATCCCAATTTGAATTGGTGAAGACAAAGCTACCAAAACAACATCTACTCTCTTAAGCATATGCTTTTTCTAAGTCCGCAGTTTTTTCACCTACAAGTTCTACAACTTCATAGTTTTCAGGATTTTTCAATAACTCTACAGTCAACTTATGATTAAGATCATGACTTCCTGCCATTGCTTCATAATTACCAATGAAATTCATCCCAATTAGAGACATATCTCCAATAGCATCTAAGATTTTATGTCTTACAAACTCATCTGGGAATCTTAATCCTTCAGGGTTTAAAATCTTTTTATCATCTAGAACTATCGCATTTTCTAAAGTACCACCTAGAGCTAAACCTTTTGAACGAAGATATTGAACCTCATGTAAAAAACCAAATGTTCTAGCTCTTGCTATTTCATTTTTATAACTATCTTTAGTAAATTCCAAAACATATTCTTGCTGATTGATTACAGGATGAGGAAATTTAATTGTGAAATCATATTTAAGATCAGGAGAAGGAGATAGTTTTACATACTTTTCACCCTCTTGAACAATAATCTCTTTTTTAATACGCATTACTTTTTTAGGTATATAGAGTTCTTGAATGCCTGCTTCATCTAAAAGCATACAAAAGCTTGCACTACTTCCGTCCATTACTGGAACTTCATCAGCATCTACTATTACTTTTAAATTATCAATTCCATATGCATAAACAGCAGAAAGTAAATGTTCTATTGTAGAAATAACTACACCATCTTTACCAATAACTGTAGCCATTTTAGTGTCAACAACATTTTCAGGTATAAGAGCGATTGCAACATCTACATCACTTCTATAAAAGACTATTCCGCTGTTAGACTCTAATGGTTCTAACCTTAAGCGGACAGGTGTTCCCTTGTGTAATCCAATTCCAACTAACTCAACAGCTTTTTTAATAGTAGTTTGATACATCTTATTTCTTTCCTTGCATTTTTAGCTTCTATCGATAATTTCTTTAGAGTTTTTAATAATATCGCTAATGTTTAAGCGCATCCAATCATTATCCATCCACTCAGCAGGACGAACTTCAACGCCTTGGATTAGAACACCAAAATGTAAGTGATCACCCATAGCATAACCTCTTTTGCCTGTATTTGCTACATTTTCTTTTGCATGTGCTAGATCACCATTATTTACTTTTACACTTGAACAGTGTCCATACAGAGTATACAGTCCAAGACCATGGTTAATAATAGGCATATTTCCATATATACCATTATAATCAGAGTATACAACTTCCCCGCCATTTTGTGGTTTAATTTGGGCTTGAGCATTACTTGCCATATCCAGACCTAAGTGATATGACTCACTTATTGGCTCGCCTTTATATGAATACTTTCTATGATCCCCAAATGTTGCAACAACCTGTGCATTTTTAAGTGGATACATCTTGTTTATTTTAAAATCACTTATCATATCATCTGAAACTTTTGAAGTTATCTCATGAATAAGTTTTTCATTTTTTGCTCTTACATCTTCGTTGATAATCTTAAATTGTTCTATTGAGTCTTCTACTCCTTGTGTTTCTACAAACTCTTCTGCTAGTTGAGCAATTTTTCCTTGTAAAAACTTATCACTTAACTTAATATTAGATACTCTGTACTTCTTTTGCTTAATATAAAGAGGTATATATGATTTAGAGCTATTCCCAGCATAATCCTTAGCAACTACTGTTGCCTTAAAACTATCACTTGTAACTGGCCATGCTAATAAAGATATATAGTAACCCTTCTTATAAAAAGGTTGTGCTTTAAATTTTTTATCATAGTTTGTTTGAATATAAAATTCTTTTAAATTTTCATCATCTACTTTAAATACAACAAGAGCGGCTCCACCCTTTTTAATCTTATATGAATTATTTATTATTGAAAGTTCAGGTCTTTTTTTATCAATTTTTAAATCAAACTCTTTAACAGCACTATTACCATTTAAAAAGTTCCATTTACTTGCATCTCTTGCCTTAACGATAATTTTAATATTTTTATCTTTCATTGCATATGCACTTCTAGGTGGTTCGACTTTTATGCTTAGTGAGCCTTTTGGTGTTAAGAATTGCTCATAATGTAAAACATTTTCTCCATCTTTACTTTTTAAAATTACACTATACGATTTAACACCACTAATATCATCTATATCAATTTTAAGTGGTTTTTTTAAATTCCAATAACCATTTGAATATAAGCTAATATTTGGATCTTCTCTTTCAAACATTCCAGAACTATACACATACCCTGCTCCGGCAACTGCCAAAGCTAGTATTAACTTAATGCCTAACGAAGACTTACTGTTTCTTCTCAATCTATATTTCCTTAACTATTATTTTTAAAATTTCATTCTCATTATCTGTATCTAAAAGAACTGACTGTTCAACATAAGGTAACTTTAGTGCTTCATCTAAAGCTTCACTACAATCTTTTAAAGTAGTTCCAGTTGATTTTAAATCATCATTAGAGATGCAAAATACCGCAGCCTTTGAATTGTTTTGAAGAAGCATATTCTGTAGCATTATCGCTTTTAATCTCAAGGCTGCTAAAGTAGTTCTTTTCATTATAAAATTATTACAAGTTTTATAATCTGCACCACATTCTATTAATTGTTCTATTGAAGCAAAAAATGTACCATTGACATTAGAGTTCAAAAAGCCATTACTCTCTTGTAATAGGCCTGAATAAAGTGCTGTGGCCATTTTAGTATTTATCTTGATATTGTTATTGTTAAATATATTAAAAAGTTCAAAACAAGAAATATCAAGTTCTATTATAAAATCAGCTGATGAAATTTTCGTTGATTTTATTTTATCAAACCATGGTAAAAAAGAGAGTCTTTTATCAAGAGTAGTAGCTTCACAGACTAAAGAAACTTTTTTATGCAACCTTAGTATATGAGTATACAAGGCACTAGCACCAGGCAGATTTTGTACATCTGCAACTATTAAAATATATTTTGCCTTAGCAATTTCATCTAAAAAATTATTCATATCTATCTCACAATCGATTTTATTATACACTATTTTTGATTTATGAAGATATACTAGTTATAACAACACAATTACGTCCATCTTCTTTTGCTTTATAGAGTGCTTTATCTGCTGCCAAGTATATTGCATCTTCTTGTACGCTACTAGATTCTATATTTGTATTTAGGATTCCAAACGATGCAGTTAGATACTTACTAGCTTCATTTTTGAATGCGGAATATATAAGTTTTCAATTTCCTTACAAATCATATTTGAAAATCTATATGACTCATCAGCGGACTTTACTGTAAATAAAAACCCAAACTCTTCACCACCTAATCTAAAACAATAATCACCACGTCTATTTAAATTCTTTTTTAATACTTTGGCGACTGCTTTTAAAACATTATCGCCTTCTTGGTGTCCATATGTATCATTGTATCTTTTAAAGTAATCTATATCTAATATAACAAATGTAAAAAGAATTTTATCTCTTTTTGATCTCATTAATTCTTTTTTTATTATTTCATCATAGTAACGACGATTGTATAAGCCGGTTAATGAATCATGAAGAACTTCTTCTTTAAGTATATTTGTAATTTTGATTTTTTCTTTTTGATGAAAAAACAATAATATGTAATACAAAGAAATTAATAAAGTCGTAATAATAAATAATGCATAATAAACTAATTTATATCTTTCTTGTTCTTTTAGTATTATCTTTTGAAGTTCAATTTCTACAATATCTGCTTCTGCTATAAACTCTCTAAATACTTTATCATATAATATATCATATTTGTCTCCAGCAATGTTAAAGCTTTTGTTAGCATATCTTTGATTAGTCATATTTTCAAACTCTTGTAATTTTAAAAGTACGTATTTAATTTTATTCTCTAAATTTTTATTTTCTAATGATAAATAAGTTCCTTCATCATTTTGACCTCCGTTTATCATAGCGTTAGCGTACCATGATTGCATTTTTTATATTTTGTCTTACTTCATTAA
>NZ_JADGFC010000026.1 GCF_016744025.1 Sulfurimonas sp. | reverse complement strand
GTTCTAGTTCAAGGCGGAGTTTTGTTTTGTTGAGGAGCTCACGTTTGTGAGCTCCTCAACAAAACTAAAGTCCAACGAAGAAGTTGGACAAAAGTGTTATTTTAAAACTATTTTTTTATTTTAGTGGAGAGAAAGGTACCAGAGCTGAACCCCAAGTAAGTCCACCACCAAAAGCATCTAGAAGCATAAGCTCACCAGATTTTAGTGTTCCCTGCTCATATATATCATTGATTGCCATTGGGATAGAAGCACCAGATGTATTACCGTATTTTGCTACAGTTAAAACAACTTGTTCCTCTTTTAATTTTAATGCATCACCAACAGCTTTGATAATACGATAATTAGCTTGATGTGGAACAAAGTGTTTTATTGATTCACTTTCAATATCATTTTCTTTTAAAATCTCTACTACATCTTTTGTAAGTGTACGCACAGCAACTTTAAAAGTTTCATTTCCCTTCATCTGCATAAAGCAGCTTGAAGCTTCTTGATCAAGTGAGTCATGAACTGAACCACTTCCACCATTTGGAGTCATAAGAAGGTCTGCATATGCACCATCAGCACCAGTATGAACATCAATAATTGCTTCATCTTTATTATCTGTTGCACTAATTATTGCAGCTCCAGCACCATCACCAAAAAGGATACAAGTACCTCTATCACTATAGTCAGTTATAGCAGATAATTTTTCAGCACCAATAATAAGAACATTTTTTTTCATTCCAGATTCAATAAATGCTTTTGCAATTGATAAGATATAAACAAAACCTGTACATGCGGCAGATATATCAAATGCTGTAACATTACCAAGTCCAAGTTTTGTTGAGATTATTGTAGCAGTAGAAGGCATACAAAAGTAGTCTGGAGATATAGTTGCGCAAACTACCATATCTATATCTTCTTTTGCTATCCCACTTCTCTCTATCGCTTTCTTAGCAGCTTCAACACCCATATCACTAGTTGTTTCATCTTTTTGTGCTATGCGACGTTCTTTTATACCTGTTCTTTTAGTGATCCACTCATCCGTAGTATTAACCATTATAGAAAGATCTTCGTTAGTTAATATATTAGCTGGAGCGTAAGCACCAATAGAGCGAAATGCAGCGTATGCCATTTATGCTTCCTTAGTATTTAATTCAGCAATTCTTGAGACAATATGCTCATTAACGCCTGTATCAACGTAGTTTATAGCTTGATATATAGCATTTTCTATTGCTTTAGAATTACTTTTTCCATGACTGACAATAGCACAACCCTTAATACCGATAAGTGGAGCACCACCTATTTCAGCATAATCAATTTGCTTTTTAAGTAGTTTAAAAACTTTTCTCATTAAAAGTGCACCTGTAATTGCAACAGGTGATTTTCTAATGTAGTCTTTTATAAGTCCACTTATTGTAGATGCAACGCCTTCACTTGCTTTAAGAACAAGATTACCAACGAAACCATCACAGCTAATTACGTCACAAGAACCATTGAATATATCACTACCTTCAACATTTCCCTTAAAGCCTTTGTAACCTTCTAATACTTTAAAAGCTTCTTTTGTGATTTCATTACCTTTAGAAGGTTCTTCACCATTAGCAAGAATACCGATACTAGGATTTTTTATACCCAGTAAGTCTTCTGCATAACATCCACCCATAATTGCAAATTCTGCGATATGCTTAGCTTTAGAGTCTACATTTGCACCAGCATCAAGAAGGATTGAACGACGACCAGTTTTTGTTGGCATTAGAGTAGCCAGCGCGGGACGTGACACACCTTTAAGGCGACCAAGTCTAAGTGTAGCAAGAGTCATTGTAGCACCACTATGTCCAGCCGAAACTACACCGTCTGCTTCTCCATTTTTCACTAGATCAACAGCTTTATAAATAGTACTTTCTTTTCTTTTTACAGCATCTGTAGCAGAATCTGACATTGAGATAACATCAGTAGCTTCTACTATAGAAATTTTAGCTCTATAACGCTTTGGTAACAGAGCTAAAATTTCATCTTTGTTGCCTACTAAAATAGGTAAAAATTGTTTTTTCTTAAGTGCTTGGATGCACCCTTTTACAATTGGTTCGGGACCAAAGTCCCCTCCCATTGCATCAATAGCAATAGTTACCATTGATTACTTATACTCACCAGTAGTTGGGTTGATGTGGTGAGGTAGTTTGTATGTTCCGTCTTTATCTTTAACTGGTTTAGCTAAAGTGATCTTATAGTGAGTTCTTCTTTTAGCTCCACGAGAGTGAGAGACTCTTCTTTTAGGTACTGCCATAATCTATATCCTTTCGTTATTTTATTTTACAATTTTCGCAACTGTGATAGTCACTTTTGATTAGCTCAATTTCAGAGTTTAAAAGCTCATCTATATCCGCTAAAGAGTTAAAAGACTCAACAACATCTTGTTCGATATTATTTTCACCTTCATAAACACCATCAGAGATAAAAAATTCTATCTCTTCTTTTACTGGTAATGTAAACTCTTCACCGCACTGGTTACACTCAGTAAGAGTCATGCCATCTAGATTAGCTTTGAGCAAAATCAATTTGCCCGAATCATACTGTAAATAACCTTTAAAAGTTATTTCCTCTGATTTGACTTCAAAATCTATTGGCGTTTTGCCTACTTTTCTAAGAATAACTTTCATAGTTTAACTTATGAAATTTCTCTTTCAGAGAAAAAGAATGCAATTTCGATAGCTGCATTTTCAACAGAGTCACTTCCGTGAACTGCATTAGCATCTATGTTTTCAGCAAAATCTGCACGAATTGTTCCAGCTTCAGCTTCTTTAGGGTTAGTAGCACCCATTAAATCACGGTTAATTTGCATTGCATTTTCACCTTCTAAAACTGAAACAACAACTGGTCCGCTGATCATAAAATCAACTAAGTCATTGAAAAAAGGTCTCTCAGAGTGAACAGCATAAAATGCTTCAGCATCTCCACGAGAAAGTTGAATCTTTCTAGTAGCTGCAAGTTTAAGTCCATTGCTTTCAAAACGATCTAAAATTTTACCAATTACGCCCTTAGCTACGGCATCTGGTTTGATTATTGATAGTGTACGTTCCATTAAATCTCCTATATAATTATAAAATTAGGGTGGAATTATATCCAAATAATAATGTATGCAAGTTTAAATTTAAAGATTTGTAAGAGGAAGGGTGATTATAAAGCGCAAACGTGGCACTTTATAATCAAAATAAAGAGAGAATTAGTCTACAATATTCTCATGGTTTGAGCGTTGCTCATCTGTAATATTGTCACGATGCGATGGACTTTCGCCAACAGCATCCCAAGTAATACAGCCTTCAGTAGGACATGCAGTAGCACAAGCTGGTTCATCATGATGACCAACACATTCTACACATTTATCACCATATACGTAATAAATTTCTTCATCTTGAGGATTATCATCCTCGTCTACGATTGCTTCTACTGGACATTCATCGATACATGCACCACAGTTGATACAAGTGTCATTAATAAGTACTGCCATAAAATTCTCCTAAAATAAATTTTCGAGATAAGTTTAACACAAGATTTTTAAAAATAGATAAAATAACTAGTTAAATATCTAAATACTTTTTAATCTCAGCAACTCTATCTGTACGCTCCCATGTAAAGCCTTCTTCTTCTCTTCCAAAGTGCCCATAACTAGCGGTTTTTCTATATATTGGACGCAGTAAATCTAAAGATTCAATTATTCCCTTAGGTGAAAGGTCAAAAAGCTCTTTTACACACTTTTCAATTTTCTCTTCATCTACTTTGCCAGTTGAATGTGTATCTACTAATATAGAGACGGGTTGAGATATTCCAATAGCATATGAAACTTGTATAGTAGTTTTATCACAAGCTCCCGCTGCAACTAGATTTTTTGCAACCCATCTGGCAGCATAAGCAGCACTTCTATCTACTTTAGTTGGATCTTTTCCACTAAAAGCACCACCACCATGAGGGCAACTTCCACCATAAGTATCTACTATAATTTTTCTTCCTGTTAAACCAGCGTCCCCTTGAGGACCACCAATTACGAACTTTCCTGTTGGATTGATGTGTATAGTTGTATTTTCATCCATCATATCAGAAGGTATGACATGATTAATTACTTCATTTATGATATCTAGATGAATCTGTTTTTGAGCGACTTCTGGTGCATGTTGTGCAGATATAACAATAGTATCTACTGAAACTGGTTTGTCTCCAACATACTTCACACTTATTTGAGCTTTCCCATCTGGACGAAGATAAGGGATAATTCCTTCTTTTCTAACTTCTGCAAGTCTTTGTGTTAAGCGATGTGCTAGATGAATTGGAAGAGGCATTAAAACATCTGTCTCGCGACATGCATAACCAAACATAATACCTTGATCACCTGCTCCTATTTCACCGTTAACTTGATCAACTCCCTGATTAATATCCGGAGATTGTTCACCAATTCCATTTAAAATTGCTGCTGCACGATAATCAAACCCATAAGTTGCGTCTGTGTAACCTATCTCTTGAATAACTTTTCTAGCAATTTCTTGCATTGGGGCGTAAGCCGTTGTCTTCAATTCACCTGCGATTACACAAAAACCATTTGATACTAATGTTTCACACGCAACGCGTGCATTAGGATCATGTTCAATAATATAATCCAGAATTGCATCACTGATTTGATCTGCCATCTTATCAGGGTGCCCTTCTGTTACAGACTCTGAAGTAAATATATACTCTTTTGTCATCGATTTTGTCCTTATTGAAGTATGAGCTCACGGCTCATAAATCAAGCGAATTATATCAAAGTATGATTAATTTCTTCCTATTTTAGGTCAATACAGTAGAAGATAAAAATTATCCTTAAATAATTATATTACTTCTTTTAGTCTAAGATTTGTTAATGTATTTGTGTTAAAATTTCATCAACTTAAAAACAAACAACAAGGACATATATATGTTAGTAACAAATCAAGCTCCAGACTTCACAGCAACAACAGTTTTAGCAGATGGCTCAATCGACGAAAACTTTAAATTATCAGAAAACTTTGGTGAAAAAGGTACAGTACTTTTCTTTTATCCATTAGATTTTACTTTTGTATGTCCATCAGAAATTATTGCATTTTCTCACAGAATTGAAGATTTCAAAGAACGTGGTGTAAATGTTATTGGTGTATCTGTTGATTCTCAATTTTCTCACTTTGCATGGAGAGAAACTCCAGTAAACAATGGTGGTATTGGCCGTATTAAATACCCTCTAGTTGCTGACCTTACAAAGCAAATTTCTAAAGATTACGATGTACTTTTTGGTGAAGCAGTTGCTTTACGTGGTTCATTCCTAATTGATGGTAAAGGTGTTATTCGTCACGCTGTAATCAATGATTTACCACTTGGTCGTAACATTGATGAAATGATCAGAATGGTAGATGCAATGCAGTTTACTGATGAGCATGGTGAAGTATGTGCTGCTGGTTGGATGAAAGGTGACGAAGGTATGAAAGCTACAACTGAAGGTGTTGCAGAATATCTTGGTAAAAACGAAGACAAACTATAGTATTTATTTTCTTATTTTAACTCTCACTTTTGTGAGAGTTACTTCCTAATTTACTTCTTTAACAAACCCCAAAGCTTTATCATTTACAAAAACTATCTGGTGCCACTGACAAGCAGGTGCGATAAGATTTAATCTTTTAGGGTTAGAACTTCTTGAGAGTGCTACATAAAACTGTGATGGTGCAAATATTTCATTTGTCTCAATAATCAAATCTTGTATAGACATTCCCTGAGACTTATGAATAGTGATTGCAAAAGCAAGTTTAATAGGAAACTGATAGATGCTAAGCTGTGCCTCTTCAACCATCTCTTTTTTACCATTTACACTTTTTTCACTCCACTTTGCCTTACTCTGAGCAACTGCTTCTAGCTTTACAATTTTTGTATCTGCCTTTTGTACATATACATAACTTGCATCTACATTTACTACAATACCTCTTTCACCATTAAAGTAGTTCCAAGAGTTTCTTGTAAAAAGGATAGGTGCTCCTATTTTTAACTCAAGTTCTTTATCAATTCTCGAATCATTCATAAAGCGTTGTACTTCTGCATCTTTAACACTTTTTATGTGTTTGATAATTTGTGCTTCTTTTACAAACATTTCGCTATCAATATGTGCTAACTGACTCTTATTATGTCTAGATGCAGAGTGATTTTTACCAAACAAAAAAGTAAAATCACTAAGGTCTTGAGGTAGTGGTTTTATATACTCATTTAACTGGTTGTGTACATCTTCATCTACAAAACCATCTCTAACACTTCCTAAAAGTTCTATAAACTTTTTATCATCAGTTCTATAGATATGAGTAAGTTCTACTTTAAGAAACTCAAATTCATTCCAAGCATCTGATTCAAATGCGAACCTGACTTCTGCACTTCCTCGAACAACAGGAGGAAGTTGCAAAAAATCCCCAACAACAAGTACTGTACCCTTGTAATCAGACTGTTTTAGTCTAAGTTGTATCATCTCCAAAATAGTATCACTAACCATTGAAATCTCATCAATAACTATTAAGTCTATACTTGATATTAGTTTTTTTATTTTCTTTTTTATCTCTAATCTAGCATTTATTTCCAACTCTTTTATGTCAGATGCAATGCCAAGGTCCAAAAAGCTGTGAAGAGTCTGTCCACCTATAAGTGTAGCAGCCATTCCGGTAGATGCAAGCTTGGCTACTTTCTTGGCTTCAGCTTCAAAATGCTCTATTACTTCTCTTGTAATAGTTGTTTTTCCAACACCTGCGCCACCTGTTAAAAAAATATTTTGTTTGCTAAGCAGTTTTTGTGTGATTTCTTGTAGATAATTCATAAAGAAATTATACTAAAATAGTATAATAAACTCATGAAAAGAATATTAATAGTTGAAGACAATAAGACACTAGCAAGCCACTTAGCCAAGAAGATAGCATTATCTTTAAATTTTGAAGTAGACATAGCTTACAAACTTTCAGAAGCAAAACTATTTCTAAAGAAATATACCTATTTTTTAACCATACTAGATATAAATCTTCCAGATACTCCAAATGGAGAAGTAGTTGATTATGTACTATCTAAAGGCAATCACGCAATAGTTTTAAGTGCGAATGTTGATAAAGAATTTAGAAAGAAGATGCTTCAAAAGAACATCATAGACTATGTAAATAAAAATGGCTTAGATGATATTAACTATATTATCCAAAGATTAGAAAAAAATCAAAAACACAAGGTTTTACTAGTTGATGATTCCATGGTCTTTAGAAAAACTATGAAAAATATACTTGAGAATCTTTTTTATAAGGTAATTACAGTTGCTCATGGTGAAGAAGCTGTAGGTATGCTCAAGGTTAATCCTGATATTTCAATGGTAATTACAGATTATAATATGCCTGTAATGAATGGACTAGAACTTACTAATGAAATACGAAAAGAGTACACAAAAGCACAACTTTGCATTATTGCTATCTCCTCGAATAATGATGAAGAGATAAATAGCCTCTTTTTAAAGCAAGGGGCAAATGATTACATCAAAAAGCCATTCTCAAAAGAAGAATTTTCTTGTCGTGTAAATAATTCAATAGAGGCACTAGAAAATATTCAACATATTACAAATCATGCGAAAAGAGATTCCCTTACAGGTTTATATAATCGTCGTTACTTTTTTGAGAATATGAAAGAATATTTTGAAGATGCTAAAGAAAGTTCTGAAGAGTTTGCTGTTGTAATGTTAGATATAGATAATTTTAAAAATATCAATGACACTTATGGTCAAGAAATTGGAAATGATATTATCATTAGCCTTTCTGAAATTCTTAGAACAAATACAAACTATAGAGATACTGTTGCTAGATTTAACGGTGAAGAGTTTTGTATTGTATTAAAAAATATAAACAAAGATTGTGCAGCTGGTATTTTAGAGAGAATTAGACAAGAAGTTGAAAAATTTCATTTTATAACTAAAAATGCTCAAGATATAAACTTTACCATTTCTATTGGTGCAGCTATCCATAATAGTGACACACTTGATGATACAATAAGCCAAGCAGATATGATGTTATATAATGCTAAACAAGATGGTAAAAATAGAGTAGTTTTTAACTAGACTAAGGTTAGTATACTTTAGAGATTTATAATCTCAAAGTATACTATCTGATTCTCTAGAGTTTACTTCATAAGTGGATCAACTAATCCCATTGTATACATTCCGATAAGACCTAAGATTCCTGCAAATAAACAGTAATAAAGTGTAGGAATTATCGTTCTTCTTAAAGTTTCACCCTCTTGATCAAGAAGTCCAACAGTTGCTGAAGCTGCTACAACATTGTGAATTGCTATCATATTTCCTGCTGCTGCACCAACTGCTTGTAAAGCAATCATAAAGGCAGTAGATAGACCTAAAGCGTCTGCAACACCAAACTGAAACTGTGAAAGCATCATATTTGAAACAGTATTACTTCCTGCAATAAATGCACCAAGAGCACCAACCATAGGAGCAAAAAGAGGATAGATATCACCAACAGAAGATGCAACAAAGTTTGCCATAGCAACAGGCATAGAATCAAATCCAGCCGAGTTCACTCCTGAGTTAATCAAGATTCTAACAAGAGGAATAGTAAAAATTAGGACAAAACCAGCTCCAAGCATTACTTTACTTGATTCACTTACTGCTGCTTTCATCTCTTTAAATTCCATTCTATGGAAGAAATAAGTTAATAAAACAACAAATACTAAGATTCCACCTGGTAAGTATAGAGGTAAGATAGAATATCCAACACCCTCACCTAAAATATTTTTAAATGGAATTACTAGAGATTTTACAAATCCCATAACTTCTGGAGATACTCTTGTTATAACTAAAATAATTGCCACCATTACATATGGAATCCAAGCTTTAGTTAAAGACATAGGTATTTTTTCACTCATTGAGTCTATTTTTAACTCAAATTTACTTACCCATGAACTTGGCCATTCTTCTTTAGGTGCAAAGTCCCAACTATCTTTAGGTAATAAAAATCCTTTTTTTGCTGCAAATACAACGATTGGAAGTCCAACTAATGCGCCAACTAAAGAAGGAAATTCTGCTCCTAAAAATACACCTGTTAGAGCGTAAGGTATAGTAAAAGCAAGTCCGCCAAATATAGCGAATGGCACTATTGATAAACCTTCAAACCAAGATTTATTTTTACCAAAAAACTTTGTCATCATCATAATCATAAATAATGGAATTAGAGTTCCAACAACTGCATGAACAATAGCAACTTCTGAAGTAATAACTTGAAGATAAACATCCCAACTAGAACCCATAGAACTTAAAGTAGTTCCAATACTATCACTATCTAGTCCCTTGTTTACACCTATTAATATCGGTGTTCCAACAGCTCCAAAAGATACAGGTGTACTTTGAATCATCATACCAATCATAACAGCGGCCATTGCAGGAAAACCAATCGCAACTAAAAGTGGAGCTGCAATTGCAGCCGGTGTTCCAAAGCCTGAAGCACCTTCAATGAATGAGCCAAATAACCATGCGATAATAATAACTTGAACCCTTCTATCTGGGCTAACATTATTAAAACCTTGTCTAATAACACCCATTACACCAGAATGTTTAAGCGTATTTAGAAGTAAAATAGCACCAAATATAATCCACAATACGGCAACTGTAATAAGTAAGCCTTGGATACTAGATGCTAAAACTCTATTTGCAGAAACTCCCCAAATAAAGATAGCAACTACTGCTGTAAAAATATATACAACTGGCATAGCTTTTTTTGCTGGTAATTTAAAACCTATCAAAAGAATTGCTGCTGCAAATATTGGTAATGCCGCAAATGCAGCTTGAATAGAAATGTCCATTGTTTGTCCTTAATAATTTTCAATAACCATTGTATTCTTTTTGCATGATAAAGATATGATAATATTAAAAAAAGTTGAAATTATGTAGTTAAAAAAGTATTTTCAGTTAAATTGTGGCAAAACAATCACTTCTCCAAAAGGAACATCTTGTTTTATTGGAGTTATCCACTTAACCTCGTATGATGGTTCAATAGTAGGAAATGTTCCGTCTAAATCGCTAAAATATAGAAGAAGTTTTGTGTCCAAGAGCTCATTTTCTATCAACTCAAATACAGGTCTAAAGTCAGTTGCACCACCACCTTCTACATGAACTTCTAAAATATCTCCACTGTAAAAAGTTGTATTAGAGCGGATTTTATCATCACAGACAAGTAGATTGATTTCATATGAGGGAATAGTATTCATTAAAAAGTTTAACTCACTTAAAAATTCACTAAGTAAATCTTCATCAATTGAACCAGAACTATCTACTGCAACAACTAACTTAAACCTATTAGAAATACTAGAAGGAAGATAAAATCCTAGATGCAAGAATTTTTTATTTGCTGGCATCTGAGTATAGTCATCTTTGTGAAATCTTTCAATAGCTGATTTAAGCTCATCACGCCAATCAATCTTGCCTTCTTTTTCAATATTAAAAAATCTACCAATACTTGTTGGAAGATCTGCTCTTTTATTCTCTGCATCTAAAACAGATTGTGCAAACTCTTCAAAGAGTTGTTCTTCTAAAGAAGAGTCTTTTTGGACTTGTGTTATGTTATATGAAGAGCTTTGCTCTTCTTTAGCATCTTGCATTTGACTGACATCATCAGATATTTCTGTAAGCGTTTCTTTTAACTCAGCATAAATCTCTTCAGCATAAAGTCCACAAAATCGTTTTGAATAGTGAGCCTGATATGGACGTTCAAGTCCATTTTCCACTAGCATATCGTTTACCGCATAGTCAGTTGCAAGTTGCCATAACCAGCCACTTCGTCCATTTTTACGTGATTCGTGAGACAAAGATGCATGCATGGCGCCATTTGCAAAAGTAAACTCCATCTCTGCCAAACTTATCTCAGTAAAAAAGTCACTGTTGTATTCAAGTGTAGTTCCATCACTTTTAAAAGCTTGTATGTCATCGTTTTGTATAAGTTTTAATTTTGAAGCTATAGTTCCAAATAGTGGATAATCAACTAAAAGTTTTGCCTTAGCTAAAGATATTTTATCACGAAGTTGCATCTGCTTCTACTTTATGCCAAAAGATAAGCAAATTTTTGAACCCACTCTTTAAAAACTTCAGAGTGCTCCATCCTTACACCATTTCTTTGTAGGTCTTGCACACACATTACGGCAAATTCACTTTTTAGTTCTAGTGTATATTTAAGAAGATTATCCAAATTTTCATCGCTATTATCTTTTAAAAATGCGCTGACTAAACCTGTACTAAGGGCATAAAGAACATCTACCTCATCACTATACTCACCATTTCCAGATGCCAAGATATTTTTTATATCAGGTAGCTTATTCATAACTTTTGCAAAACTCAAAAAGCCTACGGCTACTTCACGTCCAACTGCTCCGCTTATACTCTCAAGAAGTAAATCTTGAGTGATGTTACTTTTTAAGATGCTATCTACATATTCCCAACTTCTAGGAGTTGCAAAACTTTTAACATCACTCTTTGCGTCAAAGGTAAAAAGATGTTCTTGCTTGTAAGAAATATAAGATATTATTCTAGCATCTATGCCTTTTTTATAAGCCCAATACTTCCAGTCATCAACATCAACTTCCATCTCAAAATGCACAAATCTATTTGCCAGAGGAGATGGCATTCTATATGTAACGCCTCTATCACTCTCACGATTCCCAGCAGCAACTATTGCCCAACCAGAGGGAAGTTCATACTCACCTACTCTTCTATCGAGTATTAACTGATATGCAGATGCTTGAACACTTGGTGCGGCAGTATTAAGTTCATCTAAAAATAAAATTCCCTCACCACTTTTAGGTAAGAAAGCTGGTGGTGCCCAGAGTGCAGTGTGGGACTCTTTATCATAAAACGGAATACCTTTTAAATCAGTAGGATCCATAAGTGCCAGTCTTAAATCAATAAAACCGACCTCACTACTTTGCGCAATTTGCTTAATAATTGATGATTTTCCAATACCTGGAGCACCCCATAAAAATGCTGGTACTTTTTGTTCTATCAAAGCCATTAGTGTACTTGTTAATTTAGAAGCTATCATTTATACTTCCCATCCTATATTTTCACTCATAATATGCTTACCAAAATTTGGATTCTCTTTTACTGCTCTTGCAAAGCGTGAGTCTAGTTGAAGTTGATATAAAACATTTATTGGTGTACTTAGATTTTTTGCTAATGATTTTAGTACCTTGGCATCTTCACTCTTAGATAGAAGTTCTAAGATATGTATAGGAATATTTTCATTATTTGAAAGAGAAAAATGGTTCAAAACATTAGAGTATGCTTCTTCTAGACTTCTCTTAGGGGTTGCTGGATTCTCATAAAGTGCAATTGTGATATTTTGGGAATCTTCATCTAGTAATTCTTGCACAACTTTTTTACTAATATTTATATTTCTTGCAAGTGACATTAGTACATCTTTTTTATGAGATGCAATTAGTTTTTCTTGCATCTCAACTGTAATAAATTCATTTTTAGCAAGTTTACTTGGATAATTTATGAAAAATATTTCAAATAATTCATCATCCATACGTATATTTTTAGCCATATTTTCAGCAAGTACTTTATTAAATAGTAATTTTTTTACGATTTTTTTTGAAAGATCTCTATTGTAAGACAAGGCTTCTAAAACAACATCTTCACCTATTTCAGCAAGTTTTAGTTGAATCTCTTCATCGCAATCTTCTCTCATTGCAATCAATGTTCTTATATAAGAATTTGAATTTTTTATGAACATATTCAATACACTTATTGGTGTCGCATAATTTGTAACAATTGCTGAAATTATTTTATTGTTAGACTCATTTTTATTCAAGCTCATTGTCTGCTGTATTGGTTCTAAAGAAGAAACTACTTCTATGAGGTTTTCATTATTAGTCTGAGTGCTTAGATGCATAAGTCCAAGTGCTGCATACTGAACATTATGATTTCTTTCTATATTTTTGTAAAACCTTACTATAAGTGCTGCACTAACATCTCTATTATCATCACTATCAAAGAAGTTATCTCCATACCACTTGTATATCTTTAGGAGTTTTAAAAAAAGCTCATCAGATATAGTAGAATTTGTCAGAAAATCTTTGAGTCTATCTTTGTCATGAGATAATTTCAAGCTCATAAGAATAGTATCTGCATCTATATGAGTGGACAGTTCTTTTTCAAGAGCATCTATAGAAATAAATGGAGCATCAATTTTCTCTTCATATAATTCATCACTTGAGTTTTGCTCGTATGGTGTCATCATCTTGCCATCGACAATAAGAGCAACTTCTTTATCATACTCTTTAGTAATATTTATTTTATGATACTTCATTTGTACATTAAACTCTTGCATACTAAAAGCACGACTTTTACCAAATAAAAGGATTGTTTTGTTCTTTAATTCACTTAAATTCATAAATATATTATACACATATTTTTTTTACTTCTTATCTTTGATATAATATAACATTGAAACGCAAGGAAAAGAAAAGAGATGAGATTATACGCACCATGGGAAAAAGCTTTTAAAAGAGTCTCCACACCATTTGAGCACTTTTTACATGCACAAACTACTACCGGTTTAGTTTTAATGTTTACTGCTATTGTGGCTTTAATACTTGCAAATTCACCTCTTGTAGACACATATGCACACATTTTTCATACTAAGATAGATTTAAATGTAGGAGATTGGAAACTTTCTCATTCGATTCATCATTGGATCAATGATGGACTTATGGCTATATTCTTTTTTATGGTTGGTCTTGAGATAAAACGTGAAATATTAGTCGGTGAGCTTTCAAATATAAAAGTTGCAATGTTACCTATTTTAGCAGCAATAGGAGGAATGATATTACCAGCTCTAATTTATTATAGTATTAACTACGGTGGTGAAGGTGCAAATGGCTGGGGTATTCCAATGGCAACAGATATTGCCTTTGCTATTAGTGCTTTGGTTTTACTTGGAAAAAGAGTATCAACTGCCCTTGTAACTTTTTTAGTCGCACTTGCTATTGTTGATGATTTAGGTGCTGTTACAGTCATTGCACTTTTTTATACAGATCAGATACATATACTTCCTCTTGTTTTAGCGGGTGTTTCATTTTTAATACTAGTTTTATTTAATCGTTTTGGTATACATACAATATTTCCTTACTTTGTAGTTGGTCTTATTATGTGGTTTTTTATGCTTGAGTCTGGTGTCCATGCAACTATTGCTGGTGTAATTGTTGCAATGACCATTCCATCTAGACCAAAGCTTAGACCATTAGACTTTACATCGCATACGAAAAATTTACTTGATGAGTATGACAACTATCCTATTGCAACAGACCATACTATGCATGAAGAGCAAAAAGCAATCTTACTAAATATCAAAGATAAGATTGACTCTGTAGGTTCACCATCAGCTAGATTAGAGCATGACTTACATCTTCCAGTGAGTTTGATTGTTATACCTCTTTTTGCTCTTGCTAATGCAGGTATTTCTATAGACTTTTCATCAATTGGTAATACAATAGTTGAACCTGTATCACTTGGAATTATTGCCGGACTTATATTTGGTAAGGTTTTAGGAATTGCAGGAGTTGCATGGTTAGCTGTAAAGTTAGGAATTGCTAAGTTACCAGAGGGTAGTACAATGAGCCAAGTATTTGGTGTAGCATTTTTAGGTGGTATAGGTTTTACTATGTCTATCTTTGTAGCTGATTTAGCATTTTTAGGAAATGACATTCTGATCTTCCAAGCAAAAGTAGGAATCTTATCTGCGTCTTTATTTGCAGGAGTATTTGGTTTTTTATGGCTTAAATATGTAGCTAAAAAAGAAGAACTTTAAGCTCTAAATACAACTCTATTTCTTCCATTTGACTTCGCTTCATAAAGAGCAGAATCTGCTCTTTTAAGAAGTGAGTCTAATGTATCTATATCACTATTAACTTCTGATACTCCACTGCTTATTGTAAGTTTTATTATAATTTTCTCATCAGTATCGACTTCTAGATTTTCTATACTCTGTCTTATTAATTCATTTTTTTGAATAATCTCTTCATTAGAATTACAGTGCAATAGTATGGCGAATTCTTCACCGCCTATCCTAGCAAAAATATCATTTCTCAAAAGAGATTTTTTGATAGTTTGAGCAACAACTTTTAGAACCTTATCGCCAGTTGGATGTCCATAAGTGTCATTTATCTTTTTAAATTCATCTATATCTATCATTACCGTATATAGATTATCTTTTTCTTCATCAAACATTTTATTGGCAAGTTCAAAAAAACTTCTTCTATTATAAACTTCTGTAAGATAGTCATAATAAGCTATATAATTTAAATTACGCAAAAGATTTTTCAGTTTTATTTGAGTTTTTACACGAGCAGTTAGCTCACGTGCCTTAAAAGGTTTTGTTATATAGTCCATACCACCTAATTCGTATGCTCTTTCTATAGAGTCTTCATCTGTCTTTGCGCTAATAAAGATTATCGGTATATCTTTTGTATGGTTCATATTTTTAAGTCTTCTACAGACTTCATAACCATCAATATTTGGCATCATTATATCAAGCAAAATCAAATCAGGATTACCCTCACAAGCTATCTCTAAAGCACTGCTTCCATCTAGAGCAACTACAATATCATAATCACTTAAAAGATCAATCAAAATATCAATGTTTGTTGGAGCATCATCTACTATTAAAATTGTTTCTTTAATCTCTTGCATCTATATGTCCTTTAAGACTTCGATTGCATCTTTGAATCTATATCTAACAATAAACTTATCCACGCTCTCAAAAAGCTTTTGATCTTCACTGTTTAATCTAGATGTTCTTAATTCATGAGTAATCAATTCACAGTTTTTAGGTCTCCTTGTCTTAGCTGCTTCTCTTAATTTTATAAACAGTTCATTTACTCTTACTCGTGTAATCTCTTTTTTATTTTTATTTTCATCAACTATATTAATAGCTTTGAGTTCGTTAAGTACTTTACTAAGCTCTATATTTACAGACTTTATCTTATCCTCATCAAGAGAATCTTCCAACTCAACTACAAGTTTATGTAAATGCTGAGCCCCAATATTGGCGCTCAGTCCTTTTAACATATGAATTGCTATTTGGGCTTCACTCTCGTTTAAAGATTCAAGACAAAAGTCACTATAGTTAGTATAAAAATCTTTTAAAATCTTTATATATAGTTTTTTATTTCCAGCGAGGTGCTCTAGACCTAGACTTGAATCAATAGTTTTGAATATTGGCAGGTCAAATTTATTGTTTATATTTATATCAAAAGATGTATCTTTACTATTAGTAAAAAAGCTTTTTTTTGTAATGTACTTTAAAAGTAGAGTGTATAGTTTTTTAATATCTATGGGTTTACTTATATGCTCATTTATTAAAAGAGTGTCACTATTTTCATCATCCACCTTCATTGTACTCGCAGTTAAAAAGATAATAGGTATAGTCGCGTTAGTTTTTCTTATGATCTTTGTTGCTTCATATCCATCCATTATTGGCATCTGCATATCCATCAAAATCAGTTCATATTTATCTGAATCTTGATTATATTTTTCTATTGCTTCTTTTCCATTATTAGCGATATCTATATTTATTCCACTATTAGCCAAGATAGCACGAATAATTTCTTGATTTATAGTATTGTCTTCAACAAGTAAAATATTACTACCTGCTAAAGACTGAATATATATACTTAATGGATACTTACTTAACTCTTTTGTATCTTTAACCAGACTACTATCTTTTTCTTCTAAATCTATTTCAAAAATAAACTTACTTCCAATATTCTTTTGACTCTCTAACCAAATCTTACCACCAAGAAGTTCTACTAACTGCTTTGATATACTTAATCCTAAACCTGTTCCACCATATTTTCTTGTGATGCTCCCATCTGCTTGAGAAAAAGATGTAAATAATTTTGTCTGTTCTTCTTCACTTAAGCCAATTCCACTATCAATAACTTCAAATCTCAACCTATCTTTAGATACTTTTTTAATACTTATTCCTACTTCACCTGCATCTGTAAACTTTACTGCATTTCCTAAGAGGTTTACTAGTATTTGCCAAAGTCTTAAACTATCACCATTAAAATGCCTACATACATTTTGATTATAATCTATTACTATTTTTAAATCTTTTTCATTAGCTTTAAATTCTAGAACATGTATAACATTTTGAATTATTTCTAATAAATCAAAATCTACTTTTTCTACTGTCAATTTACCAGCTTCTATCTTACTTAAGTCTAAAACATCATTGATTATTCCAAGTAGGATTTTTGCACTATTATCTATTTTTTGTATGTAATTTTTTTGCTTATCATTCAAATCAGTTTTTAGTACTAGATGGGACATTCCAAGAATTCCATTCATTGGTGTTTTAATTTCATGAGACATATTTGCTAAAAATTCTGACTTAATCTTCGTGGCATCTTCAGCTTTCTTTTTTGCTATCTCTAATTCATTTGTTCTTATATGTATTTTTTGTTCTAGACTGTCATTAAGCTCTTTTAGTTCTTTATGCGATTTATCAAGTTTTATACTCATATCTTTAAAAGTTTTGGTCAGTAAGCCTATCTCATCATTTCTCTTTACACTGCCTAGTTCATTACCAGCTTCGAGATTACCATTTGCTATTTCTTCAGCTGTTTGAGTAAGTAATACAATAGGTGCTAGAAATTTTTTAGCTATAAAGTAACCAAGTACAATTAAAAAAGATGCTACTAGCAGTGCTGTATAGATAGCTTTTAATATGCTATCTTTTATTTTATTTTGGATGTATTCTTCAGTTTTGTGTATCTCTTCTTTTAACTCTATAAGGGAGTAAACTATATGCATCTCTCCCCATTTTGGAGTTAAATATATTGGAGTGGAGACTACAAAGTACTTTCCATCATTAATCTCTTGTATCTCTAAATAAGAGATATTCATCTTTAATAATTTATCTTTGAATTTCACATCACCTGCAATCAACTGCATACTCTTTGTGTTATTAAATAATACAACCATCTCAATATTCTTATTCATAGCTAATTTTTGAAATGTTAAATCAATATCTGAAAAACTAAATGAGGCGATATCGTCTTCTACATCTGCTTTTAAAGACTTTAGGACAAGCTTTGCATTTGATTCTAAGTTTTTATTCATAAGTGATATTCTATGATCTAACTCTGTATTGAGAATATCTTTTTGCTCATTAGTCTGAATGATAGTGAAGATTGAAACCACTGCTATAGTGACAACTAAAATACTAATAACAAGTTTGTTAATTAGATTCACTCAATTACCTCAGCTATCACAGATGTAGAGTTGTTATTAAATTTTAGCTCAAGGTTTAGAACTACTTTCTTGTTAAAAATAACCTTTGTTCCAGCAGGATAAAGAATCTTTTTATGAACGCCTATTTTAGCGATACTATTTATCATTGTGGCTATCTGTCTTCCAGTTGTAAGGTTATCTACTGATGTTATTAGAGCAGCTCCATATTCTATGAAAAGCTCATGATATGCGAAGACTGGTTTTTTATACTTTTTTGATAGTTTAAATAGATTTTCAACTATTTCATCATTGCTTAATAAAATTGGGTCAGGTAATATAATCATAGCTTCTGTTTTAGTGAAAATATCATCAAAAGTCTCATATGCTATGGAGCTTTTACTTACTTTTTGTGTTAGTATTTTTATCCCTAGTTTTTGTGCATTATCACTAAAATCTTGCATAACATCTTCTGTATAATTACTATAAACAATTCCAATAGTTTTAATATCATTAAAAATAGATTTAATTAGAGTTAGATGCATCTCAGAAAAAAGTTCTTGAGAGGCACCATATCTCTCACCATTAATATCTAGTCTTTTCCAGTTCATTATACTTGAGAAGTATATTTTTTTCTCTGGTATATATTGGTTTGCATATTGATAGGCTTTAGCACCTATTGCATATACAATATCTGGATATTCAGTATATAGATACTCTCTTATTTCACTACTACTCATTCCTGATATATCCAATGTTTTAAAAGGACCGTTTATACTTTTACTAAAACCTACTTCTGTCTCTTTATATTTTTGTATATTCGAGTTAGAGTTTATTATCAGTATATCTTGTGCTTGTAAAAACAGTGTTAAAATTGATATTAGAATCAATAGTCTCATTTTGCACCACCTATATTTTTTAAATCATCTGCGTTTAGAACTATTAACTTATCAATTGCAATCATTTTTAATACATCTTTGCCATTATTATTTAAATTCATATTTTCAAAAATAGATATGAGTTTTAATTTTTCTTCGTCCATTTTATTACTAGCGACAAACATTCTATAAGTTGGATTGGACTCTTTATATACTTTGAGACTCTTTGCTAAAAATGGGTTTATTTTTTTTAAAAGACTTAAACTATCTCTTGATACAAGAGCAAATTTACTCATACCAAAACCAACACTCATAAGAGCATCTATCTCTTTTGGCACGATAAGTACAGAAAGAAAATCTGAATGATTTTGAGTTATCATAGATAAAAGTTCCTTTGTATATTCATCATCATAAGCTGATGTAACAATACCTTTTAGAGGAATCTCTTCTAGTGTCATTTCATCTTGAATGAGTCCTGCAATATGTCCAACAAGTATTTTAGTATCTTTAATAGTTGATTTTTTCTCAGCAACTAGCTTTGCTTTTAAGCCATACTCTTTAGATATTTTTTGATAGTGCCAACTAGATAAAACAACAATGGAGTTTTTATCTTTAATATACTTCTCAAATGTTTTTTTATCATTAAAGGGTTGAAATTTATAATCACCGTACTTCGTTAGATACTTATCGAAACCAACTTTTAGCGATTTGAAATTTTTTATATGTGCTTCTGTTGTATAGAAATATACTTTTAATGTATCTGCAACAAGTAAGTTGACAAATAATAAGATTAAAAGTATTTTTTTCATTTTTTAATGCTCAACACATTCGTAAGTCAAAGTTTCATGTCTATCTATTTGAGAATCACTTAGTAACAAGTCTCTGTAAATAGGAAAATCTGAGTAAGAACAAGACAAAACACTACTTTTAAAGAACTCACTTGCGCATAAACCAAAGGCCAGTTCTTTAAGAATGTAATATTTACCTTCATCAATAACAAACTCTTCTTGAGTATCACTAGTGTATTTTTTTAAAACATTTAGTGTTAATTTTTGCACTCCATGTAAAAAATTTTCATCATTATTATATTTTTCTTCTACACTTTTAAATGCTTTAGAATAAGCTAGTGATTGTTCTACATCCTTCCATTGGTAAAATTTAATATTTGTTTTATTACTTTTTTCTTCTACATATTTAATAGTTTTTAATATTCTACTTCGCGTGCTCTTCATCTCTTTTTTAAGCTTTTTATTTGCTTTTTCTTCTGTATATCCAATAGCTCTATAGTTATGTATTGATAAGTCATCAGCAAGTAATACTGCAACATTTTTAAATATTGAACTAAACCCAGATAAAATCAGCTTTAATCTATCTTCAGTGTAATATGAATTTCCAAGACTAATACCTATAAAGGCTAACTCTTTTTCTTTATATATTTTACACGAACTAATAAGTCCAACATTCTTTTTAAGATACAAAGACATTGCTTTATCCTCTTTCTCATAAGAATATATTTTTTCAATAGGCATATTTAGTATTCTCCTTTATTATTAGAATTTATAGTTTAGTTCGCTCATATATGTTCTTCCACCTAGTGGATAGTCAATTGTAGAACCAGAGTCATAACTTGTCTTATCAAAAATGTTATATATTGAAAACTTTAATTCTAAGTCATCAATATTTATATTTTTAACAAGAAATGTCACATTGCTCATAATGCTGCTGCTTACTGCATCTCTTGTATCAGTAGAACTTATTGTCTGCTCTCCTGAATATTTTGCGTCTGAATAAATATTTAAATATCTATTCATTCTATAATTCAAACCTACGTAAGCTTCATGATTTGAAATATTTTCTAAGTCACTTCCGGTCAAATCATTTTCTGGTTCTTGATATGTATAATTTGCTAAGAGATAAGAACCTCTTTGTAGATTATATTTTCCTTCAACTTCAACACCTTGTGTAACAACTTCGCCGTTATTCTGATAAGTTGTACCATCTAGAGCTATGATGTCTTCTATCTTTGTATAAAAAAGTGTGATTGATGCTTTTAAGTTATGAATACTCGTGTTATGAAAACTCAACTCATTTGTAGTGACCGTTTCTGGACTTAAGTCAGAATTTCCAAGAAGTGATGGATTATTTTTATTATATAGTTCTGCAAATGTTGGGGCTCTAAATGCTTTAGCATGCATGATTTTGATGATATTATTCTTATTTACAGACCATGAAGCTCCTATTCTTGGATTGAATGTGCCTCCAAAATCATTATAGTAATCATAACGTAAACCAATATTTACTCTAATATCCTTGTTTAAATCATAAAGTAGCTCACTATAACCAGCTATAAACTCTCTATCTACTTCATCTATAAAGTTTGTACTTGAATCCGAAAAGTTCTGCACACTAGAGAGTGCAGTATTAGTCAAAGGGTTCCAGTTGAGTTTTTGCCACGGACCTTCTAATCTTTGATTCTCATAAGATAGTCCACTAACCAAAGTATAGTTATTATGCTTAAATGTTAAAATAGACTCAGCACCTAACTTTTTTGTCTTATAGCCAACATATCCTATCATACCATCAACAAATGATGAGTCAGGATAACCATCAGGATAAACTCTCCATTTATTATCTGCTTCAAAACTATCATAATAAGTTCTAGCATGAATATCAAAATATCTGTTCAGTTTCTTTTTGTAACCAAGTTCCACAAAAAAAGTTTCTTTTTTTGAAAGGTCTTCATCGTTTAATACATTAACAACTCCATATCTAGGGTCATCTTCTGTATTATTATAGTTAGCTTTTAGATAAAAACCTAGCTTATGTATTAAAGAAAAATAGGCATTAACACTATATAAAGTTGGACTTGTATATCCACTTTGACCTATAGCGTCACTCTTTACATATCTTTCATTACCATCTGATTTTATATAGTTTATATTTGCTACTACATCTACCTCGCTAAATCGTTTACCATAAGAAAGATTAGCAACCTTGGTATTATAGCTTCCATATTTAAGGGCGACTTCTATTCCCTCTATACCTTCGGCTTTTTTTGTAATAATATTTATGAGAGCCATAAAAGCATTTTCACCATATAATGCAGATGCAGGGCCCTTAATAATTTCTACTCTTTTAATTAACTCAATAGGAATATTTTTATATGCTCCGGTTGCACCACCATTTAATAGGTCAATATTTAAAGAGTGCCCATCAAGAAGAATAAGAACTTTTTCTGAAAAATTAGTTTCAATACCGCGAACAGTTATTTTATCTAGAAAACCAGCACCTTGAGAAACACCAAGACCGGGAACGCTTCTTAGTATTTCAAATATATTATTAGCACCCATATTTTTTATCATATCTTGGGTAACAATAGTAACTGAAGCAGGTGTTTTTTTAATATTTTCTTTTACTTTAGAAGCAGAAGTAACAAATGTTTCTTCTTGTAAATAAGATATTTCTTCTTGCAAAGCATTCTGTAATGAACTAGCTAAGACAAAACTAGGCAAAATTGTAAATATAAATTTTTTTTGCATACTTAACTTCCATTAAATTAGTATTTTCATTATAACTCGTTGGAACTTAAAAGGTTAATTTTTATTGAATGTTTGTAATAAATATGTTAAAATAGTTTATAATCTAATCTTATGACGGATTATAACAAGTAGGCATCTATTAATATTTTTTATGTCTATAAAGGATTACTTTGGACAATATACAAACAGTACTATTAGTTGATGATGTTAAAGAAAATCTAGATGTATTGGTAGAACTATTAAAAGAATATGACTTGGTTACTGCAATAGATGGTAAAACAGCATTGGAAATAGTAGATACTGAAGATATAGATCTTATTCTATTAGATATTATGATGCCTGTCATGGATGGCTTTGAAGTATGTAGTATTTTAAAAAAGAATGAAAGAACTTCCCATATTCCTATTATATTTTTAACTGCTCTTAATAAACCAAAAGATATTCAAGAAGGTTTTGAGCTTGGAGCAGTAGATTATATTACTAAACCATTCAATCCCACTGAACTTATATCTCGTGTAAATACTCATCTAAAACTCAGAGCGTATGAAAAAGATTTGGAATCAATAGTAAAAGAAGAGCATGAGAAAAACAGAATAAAACAACAAATGATTCATCAGCAGTCCAAACAAGCTGCTTTAGGTGAACTACTTATGCATATAGCTCATCAGTGGAAACAACCTCTTTCTTCTTTATCCGCTCTAAATATTAACAACAGAATAAAAATAGAACAAGGTTTATATCTTAATAATGATGAAGATTTATTCAGGATTGATAAGTCTCAAAAATTAATCGACTTTATGTCAACAACAGTAAAAACTTTTATAGACTTTTATCAACCATCATATACAAGTGGAACTTTCTCCCTTACATCCTCTGTAAAAGAGGTTATTGATATATCAAGTGCGACTCTCAAATATGAAGATATTAAGATAATTCTCAATTCTACTGAGACAGAAGAAACATATGGAAATACAAATGAATTTACGCAAATAGTTTTTTCAATTATTAATAATGCAAGAAGTATATTTAAACAAAGAGGGACAAAAGAACCTGAAATAAAAATAGATATAACTAACTATCAGCTTAAAATAGGTGATAATGGAGGTGGTGTAGATAAAGATATTATCGATGATATTTTTCTTCCATTTAAAAGTAGTACAGGGAGTAGCGGTATAGGACTCTACATTGCTAAAGAGATCACAGAGAAAAATGATGGAACTATCTCTGTGTCAAACAATGAAAAAGGGGCAGTCTTTAAAATCGACTTTCATCCCCCTACTTCTTAATATGCAAGTGATTTAAAAAATTTCATCTCATGTTCTCTAAGTATACGAATCATATTAGTAGATCCTGCAACGCCAACAGGGTCTCCAGCTGTAAGTATATAATTCTTATCTAACTTCAATACTTTTCTCCCTATACCTTGGTTCATTACATTACACATCATCTGTCCAAGTGATCCCTCTTCAACCATAAATGCGGGAACAACTCCCCAGCACATAGTCAAATATCTTGCAACTTTTTCATCATGAACTACAGCGTAGATGTCACGACGAGGACGATAACGGGAAATCTTTCTAACAGATGACCCAGATGCCGTCAAACCAATAAGTCCCCAAGAATCTATATCTTCACATAGTCTAACTGCAGACTCATTTATACTGTCTGTTGCATCTTTAATATTAAAATATGAAATTTTATTATACGGATAAATTTTCTCAGCACCAACAATAGTCTCAACCATAGTTTTAACTGCTAATACAGGGTTATGTCCTATAGCACTCTCTTCTGAAAGCATTACTGCATCTGAGCCATCTAAAACAGCATTTGCAACATCACTTATCTCAGCACGAGTTGCTGTATCATGAGTCGTCATAGATAGTAGCATCTGCGTTGCTGTTATAACAGGTTTTGAGGCTTCGTTTGCTTTTGAAATAAGCATCTTTTGTAAGGCTGGAACTTCATGAAAAGGAACTTCTATACCAAGGTCTCCACGAGCAACCATAAGTCCATCACTATGTTCAAGCATGGCATCTATGTTTTCAACTGCATCAAACTTCTCTATCTTTGCATAGAGTTGAACTCTTCCATCATTATCATCTATTATTTTTCTGGCATTTATCATATCTTGTCCATCTTGAACAAAAGAGATAGCCATAAAATCAACATCATTGGTTATTCCCCAAATCATATCTACTCTGTCTTTTGGAGTAAGTACATCGATGCCAAGTCTAGTATTTGGAAAGTTTACACCTTTTTTAGAAGTAAGAACGCCACTGTTTCTCACCTTAACTTTTACAGATTCAGCTAAAACCTCAACAACTTCAGTACGTATCATTCCATCATAAAGATAGATAAACTCCCCTACTTTTAGTTGTTCTAAAATAGTAGGCTGATTTATACAAGTACGGTAACTACCCTCAGCTATTTTACTTCCGGTAATCTCTTCTTTTACAAATTCTATAATATCATTAGTCTCAAGTTCAAAAGGCTCTTTTAGGTTACCTACACGAATCTTTGGACCACTGATATCTTGAAGAACTCCAACAAACAAACCACATTTTTTTTCAGCTGCTCTAATACGCTGTAAAACTTCATAATGATACTCATGTGTGCCATGTGAAAAGTTCAGACGAAATACATCTACTCCTGCCACCATGAGTGATTCTATCATTTGTGCAGAGTCAGATGCAGGTCCTACAGTTGCTAATATTTTTGTTCTTTTTTTCATTAAAACTTATCCTTTTGAAAATTATGACACTCTAATATTACATATTTATTACTATAATGCATTATACCAATTCTTAACTTTCTCAAATCTATTGTGTTACAATACTTGATATAATTAAAAATACTTAAAGAGAGTAAAACTCCAATTACTGGATAAATTTATAGACAATAATTATACAAAGGATATATTTGAATTCTACAAAAAAAACAATATTTTTAAAATCTGACAAGATTGGTGAAGGAGAACTTGGTTCTAAATTAGCACAAGGTTTTTTAAATGCTATAAGTGAACAAGATGAACTTCCACATTCAATAGATAGTGCTGTCTTGTTGACAACTGCAAATGATGAAGATGATATTACAGCAATATTTAAAAAGCTTGAACAAAGAGGTGTCAGCATATATTCTTGTGGTACTTGTTTAGATTATTATGATAAAAAAGAAGCTTTAAAAGTTAGTGTTTGTGGTAATGCAAAAGATACTGCAAAAATGCTCCTAACTAACGATATAGTTAGCTTATAAATTATCATTTTCTAGTTATTTCACAGCCATTAAATGCAAAATCCAGTTCATCAGAAGGTTCTTTATAAAGTAAAGGAGAGTCAATATCTACGTAGCTTATAACATCACTGTACTCCATCGCCAAATTAAGAGCTGCATTTATAGATATTGGTCCTTCAAGCATTGAGCCTAAAACACATTTCACACTATTTTTTCTTGCAAATTCTAAGATCTCTATGGCTTTACTAACTCCGCCACACTTCATAAGTTTTATTTTTATCATGTTAGCACAAGCGTATTCTATTATTGCCTTTGCATCTTCGAGTGTAAAAACTGACTCATATGCAAGTATTGGAACATGTGAGTAGTTAGTTATGCATCTAAGTTCATGAAGTTCATCTGATTTTACGGGCTGTTCTAGAAATTCAAGTTTTAGACTTAATTAAAAATATGGGGGTTTGAAAACCCTTGCAAACTTCTGTATATTGGTAAGAAACCAAGGTATTTCTATAATGGATTATAAAAAAGCT
>NZ_JADGFC010000171.1 GCF_016744025.1 Sulfurimonas sp. | reverse complement strand
ATATTATACATCTCTCTCATTCAAATTATAAACATGTCCATAAACATAAAAATAGAGAGTTTAAAGTATCTGGTATTCTTAAAAAAAGTATGACACCAAATGATGAATCAGTTTTTATACGCCTAGATGCAGATGTAGCTATTCATATAGAGTGGCAGAGTGGAAACTTTGTAAATTTAAACATAGATAGTAAAAAGTTATCTAGAATGAATATTAAGCCTAAGTATATTGGTGGAGTTCTTATAGGTTTAAAAAATCGTTCTGCTATTTTAGGTGTACAAGATAAGATAAATAGTTATAAAAATGAAAACCTAAGAGCCATAGTTCCTGCAAAAGCATTATCTAAATTGTATAAATTGATGAAAAATATGCAAGATATCCTCATGCTGATATCTGCTGCAGTGTTTATAGCAGCAATATTTACAATGTTATCTAGTATGTTTTCAACTCTTAATGAAAGAAGAAGAGAAATAGCAATATTTAGAAGTTTAGGTGCTAGTTCTTGGAATATATTTGCACTTTTCGCAATAGAGAGCTTTTTGATAATTGTAAGTGGTATTTTAATTGGTATAGTTTTTTTAGATGCAACTCTATTTTTAATCTCATCTTACCTTCCTATAGAAATGTTTTATGCTATTGACTCTTATGAAATTGGTATGCTTTTTATTATGATAGTTATAGGACTAATTGCAAGTCTTTTCCCTGCTTTAAAGTCATATAGAAATAGCCTGCAAGATGCTTTGAGTGTAAGAATGTAATGAAACACTTTTTTATCTCTCTTCTTATCTTACCTATCTTTGTTGCCTGTTCAAGCTTGCCTAATTATGAACTTAGTGATTGGAATCTTTTAATAGATCCAAATTTTAATCAAAAAGAAATTGTAGATTTTTACACTAAAAAGGTAGCAAAAGTAGAAGAAGCATCTGAGCAAGAGGCAAAGATTTATGCTCAGATGCAAGAAGCCCTAAAAAAAGCTGGTAACAACAAAGATGTAGAGGGGAAAAATGTCATGCTTGAGGGATATTTAGTTCCTATTGATACAGATGGACGAAGAGTAAATATATTTTTATTTTTTCCTTCTCAAGCAGCATGCCTACATGTTCCTGCATCTCCTGCAAACCAAACTATATTTGTTCAAACAAAAAAAGATGAAGGTGTTTTACTCGAAGATGCCTATGAGCAGATAAAAGTTTATGGAGTACTAAAACTTAAAGAGACCAAAGTTGCTACAGGGACAGCTTCATATACAATAGATGATGCAATAACAAGGGTTGTTCCAATGTTAAATTAAAAGTTGTATAATTTCGCTTATCTTCTTTTAAGAGAGCGTTATCTATATGAACTTATTTTTACAACTTCCTAAACTTTTGAGATTTTTACTAATCTTTATTCCTTCTCTAACACTTCTTTACGTTGTTATGAGAATTGCTTTTTACATAATCTTTAGCGATCCTATGTATCCACTTATGATGAATGATTTAGTAAAATCAATGTGGCTTGGTCTTAGGTTTGACCTTAGAATGGTTGTACTTATGATAATACCACTCTTCGCTCTTGGTGGTATTAAATGGTTTAGCCCTTTTAAATATAAATTTGCTCGTAACTTCTGGTTAGTTTATATTAGTGCAGTATTCGCATTTTATTTTATGTTTTATGTGGTTGATTTTGGTCACTATGCTTATCTAAATACAAGGTTGGATTTTACAGCAATGAGATTTGCTGAGAATGCTGCAATCTCATCTCAAATGGTTTGGGAGAGTTATCCAGTTATTTGGATTTCAGTTGCAATAGTTTTTGCAAATCTTGTTTTTATATTTTTAACACATAAGCTTTTCCTTGTCATTACAAAACAAAAAGATGTAGTAGTGAGTTTGAAAAAAGGTATATTACTTGGTTTTATTGCTTTCTTTGTTCTTTTAGTGGCTGGTTATAGTAAATTTTCTCAGTATCCACTTCGCTGGAGTGAGGCTGCATTTTCAAAATATCCATTTGCAACACAGTTAACTTATAATCCAATCCATTACTTTTTTGATACTTGGAAAAATGGAAGAATAACTTACGATAAGACAAAAGTTGCTCAGTATTATCCGATTGTATCTGAGTATTTGGGTGTAAAAGGTAAGAACGCTAAAGAGTTATATTTTCAAAGAGCTGTTACTCCTAAGCATCCCATAGGAGAAAAACCAAATGTTGTTATAGTTATTTTAGAATCATTTGCATCTTATAAGTCTAGTCTTTCTGCAAATCCACTTGACCCATCTCCTCATGTTAAAGAGTTAGCTCAAAATGGGTACTTTTTTAAAAACTTCTTTACTCCATCAACGGGAACAGCACGTTCTATCTACACAACAGTTACCGGTCTTCCTGATGTTGAGTTAAAAGGCACATCTAGTCGTAATCCTCTTATAGTAAACCAACATAGTGTTGCACAAGATTTTGATGGATATGATAAAGCTTACTTTATTGGTGGATCTGCTTCATGGGGAAATATTCGTGGTATGCTTAGTCAGTCTTTAAATGGTCTTAAACTTTATGAAGAGGGTGATTACTCATCTCCTCGTAATGATGTTTGGGGTATCTCAGATATTGATCTATTTCGTGAAGCAAATAAAGCTCTTGTAACTATGAAAGAGCCATTTCTCTCAGTTATACAAACTTCAGGAAACCATAGACCATATACTATTCCAAACGATAGTTACGGATTTGAGTCAAGAACAGATATAAGTGATAAAGAAGTTCTAAAATATGGATTTGATTCTGTTGAAGAATATAATTCTTTTAGATTTATGGACTACTCAGTTGGTCATTTTATGGATTTAGCTCGTAAAAGTGAGTATTATAAAAATACTATTTTTATATTTTGGGGAGACCATGGCATCTCTGGTAGAACAGGTCAGCATACTTTTGTAGGTGAAAGTACAAGTAAGTTAGGTTTAGGATCTTATAGAGTTCCTTTTATTATTTACTCACCACTCATTAAAGAGCCAAAAGTTTTTGAAAAAGTTCTTAGTGAGGTAGATGCTCTACCTACAATAGCATCTATGGCAAATATTTCTTACACAGCAACTACATTAGGTAGAGATGCCTTTGATAAGAGTTTTGATAAGGATAGATATGCTTTTACAATCTATCATAAACCAAATCCTACTATTGGTCTTATTGGTGAGAAATACTATTATAGAACTAAAGCAGATGGCACAGATGCAGCACTTTTTGATATATATAGTGATACACCTTTAAAAGATCACTCTTTAGAGAATAAAGAGCTAGTTAAAAAGATGAAAGATTTGACTTATGGTATTTATGAGACTGCTAAGTATATTCCTTACTTTAACAAGCAAGAAGATGTTAAGTAGTTAGTATTTAATTCGGGCTAAATATAGCCCGTTACTTGGTGCGGGTTTTACCTTATACCTTTTTTTACATTTTAATTGTTCTTCTAATTCTTTTTCATTTAACTTTAGAAGTGCTCCAACCATAAGACGAATTTGACTTCTTAAGAATCCATTAGCTTCGAAGTTTAAAACAATGCAACCTTTGTATTTATAAGCAAAGGCTTTATAAACCTCTCTAACACTACTCTTTGTATCACTTCCAGTTTTCATGAAGTTTTTAAAGTCATGTTCTCCAATGTATAACTTTATATTTTGCTCAATACTTTGGAAATCTACAGAGTTTAAAAATGTAATAAACTTATCTTCAAATGGATTGCTTTTAGAATCTTTAATGATGTATCTATAAACTCTTTTTTTAGCACTATATCTTGCATGAAATTCATCATCTACTTCTTTAATATATTTAACTTGGATACTAGTAGGGAGCATCTCATTTAAAACTTTTTTTAGTTTATCTAAATCACTCCAAAATGGTGGCAAGTCAATATGACATACTTGACCCGTAGCATGAACACCTTTGTCAGTTCTACCAGATGCAATGATTTTTGAGTCTATACTAAGCTTTAAAAGGATTTTTTCAAGGTTTCCCATGATAGTATTAGGTGAACTCTTCTGTGTCTGTGAGCCTAAATAGTCTGTTCCCTTATAGGCTATAGTTAAAGCGCAACGCATATATATTAAAATCTAGATACTACAGTTTTTTTGTATATGATGTAAGTCGTAATTATCCAAGCGATAGCTACTAAAGGTATTGTGTTATAAACTAAAACTTTTTGTAGTCCTAGAG
>NZ_JADGFC010000170.1 GCF_016744025.1 Sulfurimonas sp. | reverse complement strand
TCTTGCCATTTTTAATCCTATTAAATCTCATAACACATTTGTATTATTCTATCTAAATTACTGAATTAAAGTTTGTCTAGTTTATAGGGGACATTCCAACCTTGGAAGTACACTCATCTTCATTTAAATCAGTAAGATATACATAACCTGATGGTTTTCTATCAGCAGAAGAAAAAGTACATTCTTGTTCTTTTGTATAATGTGCAAAACAATATGAACGCTCACAATTTAAATTTAAATCATTATTATAAAATATACTATCAACTTCATCACCAACTAAAGATTTACAACCATCTATAGTTTGATAATATGCTTTATATATATAATCAGAATAAGAAAAAGTAGGAGAATTAGGAAAGAAATACTTTTGCTCAGAAATACCCTCACAAGTAGAACCTGAATTTGAATTATTAGCAACACCATCGCCATCAATATCATCATCTAACTCATTAGCAATTCCATCACCATCAATATCAGGGTCATCCTCATTTAAGATACCATCACCATCTATATCATCATCAATAGAATTTGGTTTACCATCTTTATCTGTATCAACTTCACAAGCACTATCACCCATAGCAAAACCAAATGAACATTCACAAATATTATCATCTACATTTAAAGTTTGATTATCTGTACATTCAGGAACAATAATTTCTTCTTCACACATGTTAGATGTAGTATTAAAGATTTCACCATCAATACAATTATCTATATAAGTACAAGATTTTGTACTATCAATAATCAAACTAAAAGTATAGTAACCATTAGAATCAGTCTCAGACCAATAATTAATAGAAACATCTGCTTTATGATTACTACTTGAATATGTAAGAAAACTAAAATCATCAGTAGTATTAAATGTATTAGAACACGAACTTTTTGAATAATAATCATTTATATCAGAACCATAAGTATTTTTAACTGCAGTCAAAACAGCATTATAATTTGCATAAGAATTTTTTTTATAATTCATTTTACTTGTTTCAGAACTAGAATTACTTGTTAAAGTAACAGCAAAAAGTGAAGAATAACTAAATAATAAACTATATAATAAAAGGGATTTTAAGCTCATTCTAAAGCCTAAACTCTACCACGAAAAAGCGAAGTTACACTAAAGAGTATAAACATCAAAAGATTAAGAGAAGCAGTTATTGAAAAAAAGAAATCAAAAGCGGGGTCACCTATTATAGTAAAGTCTAAAAATTCAACCATTTTATTTACTTTTCCATAAGAAGAGACCAAACATAGAACCCGTCATAACACCAGCGATAGCCATTGAGTAAGCATAATCTTTTGTACGCATATTTAAATCATCTGCTCTCTTTGAGACTTTTGACATATTCTTATAAGCGTAAACATTAGAAGCTAGTATAAAAGCTAATATAAAATATTTAATCATCCTAACATCCTTAAAACTCGTTTACTACCCATAAGAAAAGCCAAAAAGGCAACTACTGAAGCGACTATAGTTGACATATCTAATATTGCTGGAGACATATCAACATCAGAGGCAACAAGTGCAGAGGCATTAGTAGCAAATATCATTAGAAAAATAATGCTAGTAATACCTAACTTGAACATACTAAGAAATGAATCCAAGAAGTTTACGACCACCCCAAAAAACAGCACCAGCACCTAGCATAGAACCAAGTAAAATTGCAACATTAGCAATAGGGTCAGAAAAATCAGGAGCAGTAATTGGTGCCGCTTGTGCTAAAGTACCTACTGCTACAGTTACAGTTACTACAGCTCTTTTTGATGTTTGACTGAATTTATCAGCAACTTTTTTTGAGAATTTTTGAAATCTTTGCATGACTTCCACCTTGTATTAAAATTTTGCTAGAGTTCGTTATAACTCTGCTATAAACGATATAACGACCGCTGATAGCAAAGCTAGGTACTCTTTTATCTCAATGGATTATTAAAAACAGTTTCTCTGTACTTCTTACTCATAAAATCTCTTCTATTAGTCTTTTTACTGCTTGTACTTGTCTTGCTTGTATAAGCCTTTGAAACTCTCTTTGATAATGCATTTTGTTTTTTATCTAATCTTTTTTGGACATTAACAACTCGACCATTTTTAGCTCTAAGCTTTTGCTCAGTAGTTGCTTTTATCTTTTGAGATTGTCTATACTCACTAAGAGCTTGTTTTTCTTGCTTCTTAGTCTCTTTAAATCTTTGGCTTTGTAGCTCTTTAGTTCTGTACTCTTGTTTTTTAGTTCTTATACTTGCTTGTCTATCTTCTCTTTTAATTTGTCTTTTAGCTTCTCTAGATGTTTTATAATCATCCAAACCTAGTAAATCTAAGAGTTTTTTACAAGCATAGATAAAAGCTAAAAATGAAAGCATTGCACCAATCAATATAAATAAGTTCTCAATCAATGAGTCTATTAATGGTTGTAAAATTAGTGATAAATCCATTTTTTATACCTTTAAGTGAAATAAGTTGAGTTACTAAAATATGACATGAATATTTTTTGATAAATCAAAACCACAATTTGCGAAAATTGCTAAAATTCACATCATATTAAGATTGACCGCTGTGTTATGTTTAAGACGTTTTTTGTTCTTTTTGTTTATAATCTAACTTGCTTTTTTATCAGTTTTAACCATGTTCATGAAAGTGTCTTTTAACTCAACAATTGGCATATTAGAATCTAGTTCCCATTTTTGCTTTTTATCATTGATAAGGATGTATGGAACATCTACAACTTTGTTTTCTAGAGCTTTGTATTTTGGATAGTCAGTAGAATCAAAATGTTGTTTATCCATAGATGGGTTAATATCACCATTGTCATCAATTGACTCACTTAAAAAAGCTACTTCGATTCTTGGCATACCGTTTTTATATTCGCCATCATCATCAAAACCATCAATCTCTACTCTACGAACCGAATAAATTTTACCAATCAACAATGTGTTTATTATATGCATGTGTCACTCCTCAGTGAAGAAAATTACTTAACCAACTGTCATTAATTAAGTTTATGAAACATAATTTAATTATGCTCTGTAAACCCAAGTATCTATTCACTCGCTATTTTTTTTGACCCTCTTAGGAGTGACCGAAAGAGGGGAGATTAGCTTTAATTTTCTTTGTGGAGTTCTAACTCAATGCTCCCACCGACTAGTCCCGTCTTACACAAAACTCACCATGATGTTATGTTGTTGCGGTTTTTAATTTGTAAAAGAAACGACTTAAAGTAGTCTTAATTTTCATACAGTCATTTTTAATGCTTTTTTTGATATTATTGAACATAGTTATCGCTGTTTTGCGGTATGTAGGAGCGACAATATCTATAGTAGATGTATTTATATACTCTATTACATCATTAGAGTATGTAATCAATTTGTCGAAGAACTCTTGAAAGAGAGTAGGTCTTTGAATGTTTTGTTTAGATACTTGCATTTGTCACTCCTATGCACAATTATTGTGCCTTATATAATAATATTATACAATTATTGATATTAAAGAAAACTTAATTATGTCAATATTTGTGCAAAAATACAATAAAAAGAACAACATATGAAAAGAGAAGAATTAGCAGACCTATTAAACGTAAGTAGAAACACTCTTACAAATTGGGAAAAAGAAAAACCAAACTTGGTTAGATTGATAAATCAAGGGTTAGCACTTGATGAAATAATTAGTAATCAAAAGAAAAGTTTATCAGAGCTAGAAGCCATACAAGCAGACGCTAGTAATGGTAAGTTTAAGTTGAAGTAGGGGATAAAATGCAATTATTTTTAATATTATTAATTAGTGTAAATGTCATATTTGCATTTGATAAAATATATGAAATTAAACATGATATTAAGGAAGTTACTGTAAATCTAAAAAGTGTTCGAGGAATAGAATTTGTATATAGAGATAATGGTAATGGTTTGTATGTACAAAACAATAGAGAAACTTTTTATCTTCAAGAACCAATTATATTAAAAAAATATCACATGGGATATATGTCTTATACAAAAATAATTAATGGAAAAAAAATAACCAAAAAAGAAAATATAAAATACTTTGAGATTAAATTAAAATGTCTAAAATCAAATGATATATATTTCAATTGCATAGAATAAATTAAAAACGCCAATTCCAACAACAAGTGCAATTTCCACCTAAATTAGCTAGCTAATCTTTTACTCATTTCACTGAAAAACACTTCATACGGAGTTTTGTATT
>NZ_JADGFC010000025.1 GCF_016744025.1 Sulfurimonas sp. | reverse complement strand
TTACACTCATATTTAATCCCTATATTTTCTATTTCAATTTTATCATTTTTGAAATAAGAAAACAAATTTTACTGGTTCAGTTTTAGGGGTTCATTATACGTATAAAAGGCTTAGAATCTCAGCATATAACTAGAGAATATGATAGGTGGTATGAAACATAATCTATGGCTTGCTTTAGAAGAATTTGAAAATTTATTAGACGTAGAATCAACTTATCCAAGAATGTTAAAACAAATGAGAAAAAGAGAAGCAGATAGTATAGAAATAGTTTCATATAAAGATCTTTACAAGAATGATTTTAAAAAGCTAAATAAAGAGTGGATAGAAGAGTCCTTTACAATGGAAGAAAAAGACATTAAAGTTTTAGATAATCCTCAAGAGCTTATTATAAACAAGGGTGGTGCTATTCTTGTGGCTTTATATGAGAGTAAAGCTATTGCAGTTTGCTCTCTTATAAAACTAAATGATTCTAAATATGATTTTGAGCTTGCTAAGATGGTTGTAGAAAAAGAATATCAAAGAAAAGGCATAGGGTTCATGTTAGCAAATGTTGCTATAGATAAAGCAAAAGAACTTGGCGCAAAATCCATTTTTATAGAAACAAATGTTGTACTAACTCCAGCAATGTCTATGTATAAAAAGTTAGGATTTCAACAGGTGATGAATTATCAAAGTGATTATGAGAGATCAAACTATGCAATGGAGTTAATTTTATAGTAGTGTTATTTATTTCACATATGAGAGTAATCTCATATGTGAATATAAAATCTAAAATTTAGCGTTTGGAATAGGGTGGTTTTCAACCATGAAATCAATATCTTTGTCTCCTCTACCACTTAGATTTATAAGGATAGTTTGATCGCTACTCATAGTCTTAGCTAATTTCATCGCATATCCTACCGCGTGAGCAGATTCCAATGCAGGAATGATACCTTCTAGTTGAGATAATTTATAAAATGCATCTACTGCTTCTTCATCATTACAAAGACCAACAGTTGTTCTGCCTATTGCTTGAAGATGCGCATGTTCAGGTCCAACAGATGGATAATCAATACCCGAACCAATAGAGTAAACAGGAGCAGGCTCCCCATCTGCACTTTTAAGCATTATAGAGTTAAATCCGTGCATTATTCCTTCTTCTCCATGAGTAAGAGATGCAGCGTGCTCACCAAGTTTGTCACCTTTACCCATTGGTTCAACACCGTGAAGTTCTACTTCTTTGTCGTCAATAAATCCAGCAAAGATACCCATAGCATTACTTCCACCACCAATACATGCAACTACTGCATCTGGAAGATTCTCTTCATGCTCGCAAAACTGCTCTTTTGCTTCATGTCCTATAACAGACTGAAAATCTCTTACCATCATTGGGAATGGATGAGGTCCAACAACACTTCCAATACAGTAAATAGCGGTATCAGCTTGAGGTACATAACTATCAAATGCAGAATCAACTGCTTCTTTTAGAGTTTTTAGTCCATGAGTAACAGGAATAATTTTAGCACCAAGAATTTTCATACGAACAACATTTGGATGCTCTTTAGCAATATCTACTTCGCCCATATGAATTTCACATTCTAGTCCAAAATAAGCTGCCGCTGTTGCAAGAGCAACACCATGTTGTCCTGCTCCCGTTTCAGCAATTACCTTTGTTTTTCCTAGATGCTTAGCAAGGATTACTTCAGCCATACAGTGGTTTAGTTTATGTGCACCAGTATGATTTAAGTCTTCTCTTTTTAGGTAGATTTTTGCCCCACCACAAAGCTCGGTTAGATTTTTTGCTAGAGAGATAGGAGTAGGTCTTCCTTGGTAGTGCTTTCTAACATATTTAAGTTCTTTAATAAACTCTGGAGAATCTTTTAACTCTTTGTATGCTTGAGTGATATCAGCAAATGGTTTTTCTAAAACTGGAGGGATAAAAGAACCTCCAAATTTTCCAAAAAATCCATTTTCATCTGGAGTTGACTCTAAGTAAGGTGTAGACATGAAAGTAGTTCCTTTTTTATATTTGGAACAATTATAGTTAATTTGGCTTAATAAGTTTCTTTATATCTTTTGGAATATATGCAAAAGGAAGGTTTTTTACACCTATCTTTTCACCATCTTCGCCTGTAGCCATAGCATCTAGACTCATAGCAGTAGGATAGTATCGAATTGCTTTATAAGAAATTTTATCAACTGTAAATTTGATTTTTTTGTCTGAAAGTTCTATGCTTTTTTTCTTTTTCTTTCCCATTATTTTCCATCCTTTATATATATTCCAGTATCTTTTACTTCAATTTTTCCTGCATCTTGCAAGGCTGTAAGTGAACGTTTAAAATCTTTTTTACTAAGACCAAAAGTATCTTTGATAAGTTCTGCATCACTCTTATAGTTGTAAGGCATAATTCCATTGTTTGCTTTTAAAAGTTCAAGAACTTTATCTGAAGGTCCAGAACTTTTTTTACTACCGGCTTTTCTAAGATTTAAATCAATATTTCCATCTTTTCTAATACCTTTTACATAAGCTTTTCTCTTATCGCCAAGATTTAGATTCTCAAATATTTCGTTATGATAAATAAGACCTTCGTATTTGTCTTCTACGATACATTTGTAGCCAAGTGGAGTTTTTGCAATAACTAACATATTAACTTCATCAGTTATTTTGATTCCCTTAACTTTATGCTCAAAAAAATCACCAAGTTTTTCAGTTCCAACAAGGCGGTGAGTTCTCTCATCGTAGATTACTTTTATAAATCTTTTCTCGCCAACTTTAAAAGGAGTTTTTTGAAACATATTTGGGACTAAAAGATCTTTACTTAAACCCCAGTCCACAAATGCTCCAAAAGGGGCAGTATCTATAACTTCGAACAGTGCCATCTCATCAAGTTTTGCAGTTGGAGTTAGTGTTGTAGCTACAAGTCTATCTTCTGAATCAGTATATAAAAATACATCTATAAATGTTCTTTCTTTCATTTCTGGAGTTAGGTATTGTCCGGGTAAAAGTACATCGTTACCATCAAGAGCTGTCAGGTATGCGCCTGGAGTTGTGAGTCTGTCTATATAGAGTGTGTTCATTTGACCTAGTTCTAGGTATTCGCTTTGTTTCATTGTTTTTCCTTGGTTATTCCGTTATTTACTTTACGTGATTTGCAACGTAAATTATTGCTGACATTGTATCTTTTTTGTTATGTGAAAATTGTTAAAGGGAGATTTTACTTAAATTAAGAGTTTATAAATAACAATAAGATATTATCTCATTAAATATAGATAATAAAGGTTTACTTGTGAAAATATTAGTAAAAGTGGCTTTAAGTTCTTTAGTAGTTTTAGGTTTAACTACAACAGGACTTAGTGCAAAAACATATAAATTGAAAATGGCTATGTCATGGAAAAAAACAACACCAATCTTAGCTGCAACAGCTTTACGCGCAGCCGAGCTTGCAGATGAAATGTCAGATGGTCGTTTGAAGATAAGAGTAGATGGAGCAGAAAAACATAAGGCTCCTTTTGGAATCTTTGATTTTGTTAAGCAAGGACTCTATGATATAGGTCATACTGCATCTTACTACTATAAGGGAAAAGATTTTAAAATGGTTTTCTTTACTACAGTTCCTTTTGGTATGACTCCAAATGAGCAGTACTCTTGGTACTATGAAGGTGGAGGAAAAGAACTGGCTCAAAAAGTTTATGAAAAGCATGGCTTACTTACTTTTATGGGAGGAAACACTGGTATTCAAATGGGTGGCTGGTTTAAAAAAGAGATCAAACATCTCGATGATTTAAAAGGTTTAAAATTTAGAATACCTGGTCTTGGTGGTGAAGTTATGGCAAAGCTTGGAGTAAATGCTGTAAATATAGCTCCTGGTGAACTTTATATGTCATTAGAGTTAGGTACTATAGATGCAGTGGAATGGGTTAGTCCATATTTTGATACTAAGTTGGGTTTACATAAAATTGCACCATTTTATTATACTGCTTGGCAAGAGCCAGCGAGTGAGTTACAATTTATAATAAATGAGAAAAAGTTTAAAAAGTTACCAAATGATTTACAAGTAATCCTAAAAAGTGCATTTAAAGTAGCTACTTTTGAAATGATGCAAAAAGCAAATTATCAAAATGCTCTAACTTGGGCTAAGATAAAACAAGACTATCCAAATATTAAAGTAAAGACATTTTCAAAAGAGATAATAGACGCATTAAAAGTTGCGACAAAAGAGATATTTGATAAGGAAGCAAAAAAAGACTCTTTGTTTAAAGAGATATTAGAATCTCAAAGAGAGTATCAGAAAAAAGCTGAAGCTTGGACAGAGATAAGTGATAAGGTTTATTTGCAAACTAGATAATTTTTGATTGAAGTTGAAAATGGAAAAAGATAGCTATAATATTGATATTTTAATAGCTATCTAATTCTTGAATTATATTGTACACTTACATAGTACATATTCATACTTTGAAAATAACTATCTTCAAACTCTGAATCAGCATTGCTAGGAGTTTTTGAGCTAAAGTAATCACCTTCATAAGCTACTCTAAACCCAATTCCTTGTAATACTTCTGGAGTATACTCGAAACCTAGACCAAATCTTATAGCAGATCCAGAATTATTATCATAAAAATCAACATTACCAGTATCATTAATATTTAAAGCAGATAACCCTATTATTGCGAATGGTCTAAATTCTTTTTTTGTTCCAAAGTTATATCCAATATTGGCAGCTACTGCTATTGCTGTAGGCTTCATTTCTTTATTGTTTCCGTTAGAAAAATCAAGGGAATATGTTCCATATTCTGCATATGAAGCCTCTACAGCAATTATTTTATTAAATTGGTATCCTCCATAAATTTTATATCCAGATGAGCTATAATTTTCTGTAATACCTGTAGATGGAGAAACTCTGTCTCTATTTCTTTTTAAATCATCAAGATATCCACCATCATCGTATATTGATGATCCATAACCTAAACCAAAGTAAGTACCTTTTACTGATTCAGCATTTAAACATGTAGTCACTAATAATGCAGCAAGAACTGACATAACTATTTTTTTCATTTATTTCCTTTATATTAAAACGGGCGGAATCTTAGTACATGATTACAAATAACAAGCTTAAATATATAATATTGTTGATAGTTTGTTATTGTGAAAAATACATTTAGTTAATTTAATACTGTGAAGATTGAAGTCTTTAATTGGATTATTGTGTTTAAAGTTAGAAGTTTAAGAAAATAAAAAATAGCTATAGTGTTAAAGTTCTATAGCTATTAATTTCAATAGTTGAATTAAAAGTGGTAGTTTGCACCTATGTAAAACTTAGTAGATGATTCAGTTGTTTTTATTGTAGCAGAGCCAATTTCTCTATCTGACCATTTTTTATATTGAGCATCTGCTCCTGTTATGATTTCAAATGCTGGCGCAACTTTAAATATAAGACCTACACCAAATTTGCCATTTACTTCATTAATACTAGAACTTGAATATCCATCTATGTCCATCCATCCGTAACCGATTCCGACTTGAGCAAATGGAAATAGTACATCACTAAGTTCATACTCTTTTATGACATCAAAACCAACCTCACTAAGAGACTCATTTGTTGAATCAAACATAGCGTCATCATATGTTTCTTGAAGATAGTAAACTTGAGCTCTCCAGTTATCTTCTAGTAATCTACCAACCTTTAGTTTAAAGGCACTACTATCACTGTCTTTTGTGACACTTCCTGAATAACCACCTTTATCAGTTGAAAATTCATTACTACTTTTGGTTACATCTAGACCAATATATACGTTTTTGCTCTCAGCAAATACTTGAGTAGATAATAGACTACAACCTAATAAAGCCCCTATAATTATTTTTTTCATGTTCATCCTTTTTAGTTTACATAATTTTGATTATATTAAATCACAACAAATAATAATCTTAAAGAGTTAAAAAAGAAGATTTGCACCTACATAGTACTTAGTAGAATCTTCATTCGTTTCTATTGTTGAAGAACCAGATTTTCTATCTGACCACTTTTTAACTTGAAAATCTACACCTATTAAAAGTTCAATTTTTTCAGATGCTCTAAATACAAGGCCACCACCTGCTTTTGCATTAACTTCAGATATCTCACTTTCAGAGTAACCATCAATATCCATCCATCCATATCCTATACCAGCTTGAATAAATGGAGATAGTACTGGACTAAGCTGAAAATCTTTTATAAAATCAAGACCAACTTCAGTAAGAGTATTGTTAGAAGTGTCAAAAATGGTGTCATCATATCTCTCTTGTAGATAATAAATTTGTGTTCTACCACCATTTTCTCTTATCCAACCAAGTTTTAGCTTTAAGGCATTACTATTACTAGTGGATTCAGTATCCCCCGTGTAACCATCTAGCTTGTAAGTAAAAGTATTACTACTATTAATTCCATCAATACCAATATAGATAGTACTATCTTCTGCTAAGAGTTGAGTAGATAATAGAGTACAGCCTAATAAAGCAGATATTATTCTTTTCTTCATTTTGATCCTTTTTTGTAAAAGAAGTATTAATAGAGTGTAGTATAACAAATAATAGCTTGAATTATAAATCTTGTAATATAGCAATAGTCTCGTCAATGCTTAAGACTTTACCACTACTTTTAACTACACCATCAACAACTAAACCAGGTGTATTCATAACTCCATAGTCCATGATTTTTTGTAAATCATCTACTTTAGTAACTGAGTGAAAACCGCCTATTTTTGCTATAGCTTGTTTTGCAACCTCTTCTAATGTTTTACATTTTGCACAGCCTGTGCCAAGTATTTCTATTTTCATTATTTTTCCTTTATAGTATAAAATTAAACATATAGCCTATAGCAATGATTCCTACACCTACAATGGCAAAGAACATAGCGATAAGTTTAACGTGAAGTATTCTTTTTAATATCATCGCTTCTGGAAGACTAAGTGCAGTAACTGCCATCATAAAACTTAGAGCAGTTCCAAGAAGCATACCTTTACTTGTAAGAACTTCCACAAGAGGCATAACTCCTGCTGCATTTGAATACATTGGTATTCCCATAATAACAGCTATGATTACTGCAAATGGGTTATCTGCTCCTGCGTAAGATGCTATAAAGTCAGCTGGAATATAACCATGGATAACTGCTCCAATACCAACACCTATAAGAACATAAATATATATTTTTTTAAATATATCTACAGTGTAATCATAGGCCTCTTTAAGTCGTTCTTTTTGAGTTAGACTTATTTGAACTTCTTCAAGTTCTCCTTCCATTTGCTTAACATCCATAAGAATGTATTTTTCCATATTCATGCGACCGATGAAGTATCCACCAAGAATAGAAACTAAAAGACCAAACCCAATATATATAGCTGTAACTTTCCAGCCAAAAAGACCAAATAGAAGTGCTATGGCAATCTCGTTGTTCATAGGTGAACTTATAAGAAATGAAAAAGTAACACCTAAAGGAATTCTAGCTTGGATAAAACCTAAAAATAGTGGTATGGCAGAACAGCTACAAAATGGAGTAACTATCCCAAACAGAGATGCCAAGACATTTCCATATAGTTGAGATTTACCTTGTAGATGCGCTCTTACATACTCAGTATTGAAATGAGTTCTTAGATACGAAACTACAAATATAATAGTTACTAGTAAAAACCAGATTTTTATAGTGTCATAGATGAAGAAGTTTATTGCTTCACCTAAATGACCAGTTAAACCTAGCAATTCGTATGTAAGATAATCTACTGATTCTTTCCACATATTTCTTAATCCTTATATAAGTGATAGTAAAACTACCAAAAGAACAGGTGGAGTTACTATTAGACCAAATTTTGAATATGACCAAAAACCTATGTGAACACCTTTTTTCTTTAAAGAGTGAAGCCAAAGTAGAGTTGCGAGTGAACCAAATGGTGTCATCTTTGGTCCAAGGTTACATCCAACAATATTTGCATAAATCATCGCTTCATTTGCAATATCCACTAGTGCTATATCCATCACCATGATTGTTGGCATATTGTTCATAAAAGCACTTAAAAAGGCTGCTAAAAATCCTGTTCCAAGAACTGCTACAACATCACTTTGAGAGTTTAGATATATAAGTATTTGAGTTATATACTCAGTAAGTCCTTCATTTTTTAGACCATAAACCACGATGTAAAGACCAAGGGAAAACCATACTACTTGCCAAGGGGCTTCTTTGATAATATGTTTTGGCTCTACTGTTTTTGTATAAGATGCAATCAATAAAATAAAACTCCACCTCCAAGAGCAAAGACAGAAACAGGAATGTCGTAAGCATCTCCGATAAAATAACCACTTAATAAAAGAGCTAAAAATAACCAGCTAAAGTTAAATAGTCCCTTGTGCTTTATAACATCATCAGGTTTTTTTAGTAAATCTATATCCACTATTTGAGGTATATCTTTGCGTAGAACTACCCAAAGAACAACCATACTTGCAATAACACTTACAAAATAAGGAAGAATCATATTTGAGAAAAACTCGGCAAAGCCAATATCAAAATAGTTGGCTGTTACAATGTTTGTAAGGTTTGAGAATACAAATGGCAGAGATGCACTGTCACTTATAAAGCCACCTGCGAGTAAAAAAGCCAAAATTGTCTTTGTATTTAAACGAAGAATGTTCATCTTTGCAAGTAATATAGGAGTAAGTATGAGTGCAGCACCATCATTTGCAAACAAAGCAGACACTATCGCTCCAAGAATAATAGAGTAGAAAAACATTAGATGCCCATTTCCATGAGAAAGTTTTGCCATCTTAAGTGCTGCCCACTCAAAAAATCCTATTTCATCTAAAACCATAGATAAGATAATTATCCCAATAAAAGCAAGAGTAGCATCCCAAATAATATCAAAAACGATACCAACATCACTTAAGCTAACTACTCCAAGAAAAAGTGCAATAAGAGCACCGACAATAGCAGTTGTACCTATTTGCAAACCACGAGGTTGCCAGATAACAAAAATGAGTGTGATAAGAAATATTATCGATGCTAAAATCATTACAGACCTAACTCGATTCTGACTATTGGTGTTAACTCCATTTTCATAAGTTTAAGAGTTTTTTCAAAGGCAGAGTAGTTTTTACCTTCTGGGTCTTCATAACCAATATATATAACTCTAGTATCTTTAGGAAATATAGGACATGACTCCATAGCTTTATCGCAAACTGTAACAACTAAATCAAATTCTGTATCAATAACCTTATCAAGAGTTTTAGAATGGTATTCATCTCTCCATAAGTTATTTGCCTCTAAAAGTTTTTTTGCATTTGGATTTACTTTTCCACTCGCTTTTACTCCTGAACTCATGGCATCTACTCCATGAAGGTATTTGTTTAAAACAGCTTCGCCGATGATAGATCTACAACTATTTCCGGTACATAATATTAAAACTTTTTTATTCACTTTTACATCCTTTATTTAACTCAGGTATTTTTATATCGCTGAAACTAATCTCTTTTAGTATTGATTGTCTAAATTCATCCATAGGACTTTTAATAGAGTAAAATGCCCATCTTCCACGTCTATCTACTTTTAAAAATCCACCATCTTTTAGTATCTTTAGATGCCTAGAGATGCGAGACTGTATCATCTTAAAAGAATCTTCGATATCACATACGCAGACTTCACCATTTTTATTTATGAATTGGAGTATCTCTACTCTAGTCTCATCATTTATGGAGCTAATAGTTTTTAAAAATATTTCCATTATTTGAAGTTCCTTTTGGATTTAATGTAAAATAATAGCATAATAATTATATATATCAAGATATATTGATGTATTGAGTGATTAATTTTATTTCATGGGAAAAAGTAATGGATAAATTAGGTACAATTTCGACTATGAATAGAAGAACTTTTTTAACAACTTTATCACTATCACCACTTCTAGCGAATGATATTATAGATAATAGCAAAGATATTTATCTATCATACCATGAGTACACGACTCTTAAGAGACTAAATAATAGGCTAAAAACTCTCAGAAGATACATAGGGTTTGCTAACTTTAATATTGTTTCATTTAATGAAGCACTATATTATGGACGTAATTATTCTAAAATTGGTGCATTTACAAAAGATGAACTCTCACTTGTAGATAAACTTTTTTCTGAGAATCCTAATAGATATGGTTTTTATGGTTCAATGACATGCTCAAATATCAATAACAAGATTTCCAAAAGAGATATTGTTAAGATTCCTTCCACTGGACATTTTTTATTTAAGGGAACAGCCCTAGATGATTATAAAAAGTTGAAAAAAGATGTTGGAGATACTTTAGTATTAACATCAGGTGTAAGAAATATTGTAAAGCAGTTAAGTCTATACGCAAATAAACTTTACAAAAATGGTGGAAATGTCACTCAAGCATCTATGAGTATAGCTCCTCCAGCATATTCTTACCATACTATCAGTGATTTTGATGTTGGTCGTAAAGGATGGGGATATAAAAATTTCACAGATGCATTTGCTTCAACTTTAGAATTTAAAAAGATGACAAAACTTGATTATATAAGTATGAGATACAACAAAAATAATAGTGATGGAGTACGATTTGAACCGTGGCATGTTGAAGTTATATAGTTTAATACTACTATTAGTATTACCTCTTGCCTTAAGTGCTCAAAATGGCTTTAAATTTGACCTTATACAAAAAGGTAAGCAAGATAACAATACTCTTTTAGTAGTTGGTGGAATCCAAGGAGATGAGCCTGGTGGGTTTATATCTGCATCTATCCTTGCAACTCATTATGAGATAACAAAAGGTTCAATTTGGATAGTTCCAAACCTAAACTTCTATAGTATTATTAAAAGAAGTAGAGGACCATATGGCGATATGAATAGAAAGTTTGCAAAGCTTTCTAAAAAAGATCCGGAGTATGAAGCAGTTACAAGAATTAAAAATTATATTAAAGACGATAGTGTAAAGCTTGTAGTAAATCTTCATGATGGAAGTGGCTTTTACAGACCAAAGTATGAAGACAGTATGCATTCACCTAGTAGATGGGGACAGTGTTCTATAGTAGACCAATCAAATATTGACATACCTCTTTATGGTAATCTTGAAGATATATCATCTGAAGTTGTAAAATATGTAAATAAAAACCTTATCAAAAATGAAGATATTTACCATACTCATAACACTAGAACTAAAGAGGGTGATAAGGAGATGGAGAAGACTCTTACTTATTTTGCTATTAATCATGGTAAAGCAGCTTTTGGTAATGAAGCAAGTAAAAATCTTCCAACTCATAAAAGAGTTTATTATCATCTTTTAGCTCTAGAAAAATATATGGATATTATGGGTATAGAGTATAAAAGAAAGTTCAAGTTAGACGCTAAAGGCGTATATAAAGCTATTAATGATGATATTTACATCTCTTTGTACGATGGAAAGATCAAACTTCCTCTTTCACAAATAAGAAATATGGTGAAATATTTTCCAATTAAAAAAGGTGGTGCTATTGATTTTAAAGCTAGTAATCCTCTTTTAACTATTATTAAAAAAAATAACACTTATGTCATTCAGTATGGTAATAGAAGATTATCAAGACTAAAGGCTGATTATCAAGATATAGATGCCCAGCCAAAGAGCGTACAACTAAAGATTGATGGAAAACTACAAAACGTTAAGTTTGGATCACTTGTAGATGTAAAGAGAAGTTTTTTAGTGGAAGAAAATAGTGGTTACAGAGTTAATGTTATAGGTTACACAAACAAAAAGAAAAAAGAGACAGGTATAGAGATAAAGAACAAAGAGATACCAAAGCATTTCTCTATTGATAAAAAAGGTACTATTTATAGAGTTGAATACTATACAAAAAATAAATTTGCCGGTATGGTTTTAATTAAATTTAGAACCTAGTTTATTACATCAGTTAAGAAAAAGTTGACTCAGATAATATACGAGTATATATAAATACGAGGATAAACTATGTTTAAAATAATTATAGAAAAAGAGTGTAAGTGTTTTGTAAAGAGTGATTTTCAAAATGGCATTGAATTAGAATCTAAAGATGATGCACTAATGAAGTCAATAGAAATGAGAAATCAAATGAATGATGAGTTTTGTGGTGAACACGAATTTAAAGTTCAAGAAGCTGGTCGTAACTTTGTTATTGCTTTTGCTGAGTCAACAAGCAACGGCTGTTGTGGCGGTGGATGTGGAAGTCATTAAGACTTTCCACTTCTAAACCTATTTTTTATCATAAAGATAAAATTTATTGTATTTTATCATCGAAGTCAGTTCTTCGCCATATTTAGCATCCATCTCAGAGTAATGATCTAATTTTTTAACTAATTTATATGGATCATCTGTTTTCATTCTAAGTTTACGAAACTCTTTAAATGCGTGAGAGCGTCCTAATGTCTTGTAGTAGTCTCTAACAGAATCTTCAATACTTGAGTACTTTCTAAGCCATATAGTTTTGCTACCTCTTTTTTCACCTGCAGCGATTCTAGGCTCATTTTTGTTAAATGACCAAACACCAAAAATATTTTTAGCCTTTTTGAAAAATCTAGATGTTGCCCAAGCACTCTCCATTGCAGCTTGTGATATTGCAATACTTCTTGGATGTGGTTTTAGTGCCATTAGTAAATCTTCATTACTTTTTACTTTGTAAGTTGTTTTTAGACTTTGTATTCTTTTATTATATTTTGGATTATTAAGATTTTTAGATATTTCATTAAACTGTGCGTCTAACTCTTTATAAACATTATCTACAGCCGGTGCAATAAGAGAGCGAAATCTCTCTTTTTTCTCTTTAACGCTAATAAACTTTGATTCTGTAGCCATTAAAGTGTTTGAAAATATTAACACTGCTAGGATTAGGGTAATTTTAAAAAATCTCATATTAAAAACTCCATATTTAGTTTTGTAGAGTAAGAACTAAGCATAGCTCTCTCAAAGTCGTTATTTGTAGAGTATTGATAACCAAAGGTTTTTTTCCACATCTGGTGTTCTTCCATACAAAGGTAGAAAAATACATCTTTATGCCAAGGAGTAAAACTCTCATATGCGTGTTTAAACATCTCTACTTTTATAGAATCAGGATAAGAACTTTTTCCACTTGCATTTTCAAAAGGCATCTGCGTTATTTTACTTCTAAACTCTCTATCTCTAAGTTGTTTGATAACAGGCTTTATAAAGGTAAGTGTACCAAAACTTACAAGTGCAACTTCGCTAGATTTAAACTCTTTTAAAAGTCTTTCAAAAACTTTCTCATAATCACTTAGATAATTTTCATATTGTACTATTGGATGAAAGTGAAAACCAACTTTTACACCTTTATCTGCAACAGCTCTTGCAGATGCTAACCTCTTATCAAGAGAAGCACTTAGATGCTCTTCATTTTCAATGATTGTAGGCGTGTTTAATGACCAAGTACATAGTATATTATTGGGTACTTCATTTTCTAGAAAGTAGCTTATTTTGTCTGATTTTGTTTTAAATTCTAAAATAACATTTGGATTTTCTTTTGCAAAAAGAAAAAGAGCATCTAGGATACCTTCACGATTCCCCCACATAAGGGAATCAGAAGCTTGACCTGTGCCTATATGATAAGTCTTGTCTTTATTTAGGTTTAGGTTTTTTAGTTTATCTGCGAAGTTGGAGTCAAATGTGATTGTATTTTGATTGTAAAAACTCTGAATAGAACAGTATGAACAATCAAAGCCACAGCTCTCCACTGCATCTAGAGTTAGAAGATTACAACATCTAGTTTTCTCAGATGCAACAGGACAAAGCCCAAGGCCAAAGCCATCTTTAGCTTGCGTTTTAAAAGTGAATTTCTGTTCTTGAGGAATATTTTTAAGCTCAAAGCTCTCGTATGAGTTCGGCTTGTTACGTATATCTTCATAGGCTTTACGAAGTCTAGTGAAGACAACTTTTTTTTGCTCATGATTAGGAAAAATATCTATTATATTTTTTTCATCCCAAGTACTTAGGTCTCTAGCAATATCTACTATTTGTTTTATCTCTTGATGAGAGAACTTTAGTTCAAGTGATTTATTCTTTATAAACTCTTGTTCATTCTCAGGGAGTTTGAAAAAAAAAGTTTTTTGGATTGAGTCATTAAATTTGTCTAAATATGTATTCATAAATGTAATTTTAGCAAAATGTTTACTACTTTTATTTTATGACTTGATTTCAACTCTGTTTCTTCCACCCTCTTTAGCTGTATATAGTGCTTCATCAGAGAGTCTAATCATCTCATCAAGTGAGATTGAAAAACCATAATAAATACCTGTTGATACAGTATATAATATTTTAGTTCCGTTTGCATCTAATACATTTTCTTCAAAAGCTTTTCTTATTTTTTCAAATAGTATTTTTGCATCCTCAATTGTTATGTCTTCAAGAAATACACAAAATTCTTCACCTCCAAAACGTGCCATAAGATCAGATGTTCTTAAATTCTTATCTAGTATTTTTTTGATTTCTTGAATAGCTATGTCACCTATATCGTGACCATATGTGTCATTGATATTTTTAAATTTATCAATATCTATCATAGCAACTGCCATTGGTGTTTCTTTTCTTTTATTTTTAGCGTATATAGGTTCTCCACTCTCAAAAAAGTAGCGTCTATTGTATGCTCCCGTAAGAAAATCTTTATTAGCCATATCTCTGATTTTAGCAAATAAGTCTAATAACTCTAGATTGGCATTTACTCTAGTAACTACTTCTGTATGCTCAAATGGTTTATTAACAAAGTCATTCGCTCCAAATTTCAAAAATTTGCTAATAATATCTTTTGTTTCTACTGCACTAATAGCAATAATTGCAAGTTCATCTTTTTGATATTTTTCTCGAATCTTCAAAGTAAGATCTAGACCATTTCTTTTTGGCATTTCATAATCTGTAATAATTAAAGAAATTTTCTCTTTAGAACTCTCAAGTATGTTATACGCTTCTTCTCCATCACGAGCTTCTAAAACGTTTAGTTGAATTTTTTCTAAACTTGTCCGTAATATCTGTCTGAAAAGTTTAGAGTCATCAACAATTAAAACAGTTGTATCATAGTTTGAAAGAGTTCTTGATATATCTGCAACTGCAACCTTTATACTTGCATGATCATTTTTTAAAATAACACTAAGTACATCTTTTTTTAAGAGAGATTTTTGGACTTGTTCATCTACTTTACTTGTTAAAACTACTGATGGTATTCCATGAGAGTTTGCTAGTTTTACAATCTCTCCAGAGGGAACATCAGGAAGATTTAAGTCAAGTAAAGCAGCATGAAATTTACCCTTGTGTTCTCTAAGTAAACGAAAAGCTTCTTTGTAAGTTTTAGCGTAATATGGTTCCATTCTATTATACTTTGCTATTTCTATTTTTAACATACTTAAAATTATTGGACTATCATCAACTACTAAGACTTTTTTCATGAGGCATGCCTTATTTCATATTTATTATTATCTATATACATTATAACCGTATAGGGTGAAGGTCAGATTAAAAATATTGCAAAATGTCATTTTTTTAATCTCAAATTATTATCTTAGATAAAATATCTTACTTATAAAACTATTTGGAGTTATAGATGATTTTAGGTAAATGTCCGTACTGTGACGATGGATCAATTGAAGTTAGAGATAAGGAAGTAAGCGGGAAAAAGGTTAAACTATACGCTTGCTCAAACGCAAACTGGAAAACAGAAGATGGTGAGATGTATGAGCTTACCCAAAATTCTACTTGTGATTTTAAGATATGGCAAAATACATTAGCAAGATATGGCAAGTGGCTTTCTTATAAAGAGGTTAGAGAGTTATTAGAAGAAGACTCTTTAGAACTGGAATTATTAAGTAAAAAGCATGGTAAAAAAGTTTATTACTACAAATATGTAAAATTAAATCAAGAATATGGAGTAAGCGTTATATGGGATTAGAACTATTTGGATTAATCTCTACTCTATTTCTACCACTTTCTTTTGCTATATAGAGAGCTTCATCAGATAACCTTATCATATCTTCGAGTGAGTCAGCTAAACCAAAACATATTCCAATAGATACAGTGTAAGTAATAGTATATTGGTTGGTTTTTATAATATTATGCTGAAACTTATATTTGATTTTATCAAAAAGTAGTTTTACGTTTTCGTATGTAATATCTTCAAGAAGCACACAAAACTCTTCTCCTCCAAAACGAGCCATAAGATCAGACTCTCTTAAATTATTATCTAATATTCTTTTTGCTTCTTGTATTGCTATATCTCCGGTATTATGACCATATCTATCATTAATATTTTTAAACTTATCTATATCTATCATCGCAACGGCTAAAGAAGTTTTACTCCTTTTACTCTTTTCATATACATACTTTCCTGTGTCAAAGAAGAATCGTCTATTATATGCACCGGTTAAGAAGTCTTTATTTGCCATATCTTTTATCTGTCCAAAGAGATCTAAGAGCTCAAGGTTTGAATTTATTCTGGTTACTATCTCATTATGTGTAAATTTTTTATTTATAAAATCATTTACACCAATCTTCAAAAATTTACTTATTACATTCTGTTCTTCAACTACACTGATTGCAATAATTCCAAGTTGATCTTTTTTATATTGTTTTCTAAGTCTAAAGGTAAGTTCAAGTCCATTCATATTGGGCATATCGTAATCTGTAAGAATTAGAGATATATTCTTATTGCTTTGTAGTATTTTTAATGCTTCAACGCCATCAGAAGCTTCTAATATTTTTAGTTTTATTTTTTTAAGACTGTCTTTTAAAATTTTTCTATATATAACTGAATCATCAACTATTAAAATAGTAGTATCATAGTTTTTTAATGTTCTTGACATTTCATTTACAGCACATACAAGATCAGAGTGGTCATTTTTGGAAATTATATTTATAACATCATTTTTGATTAGAGTGTTTTGTGTCTCTAAGTTATCAATGTCTGTCATTATAATAGAGGGTATATTGTAAAAATTGGCGAGTTTTACAATCTCTTCATCTTTTGCGTCATGTAAGTCAATATCTAGTAAAGCTCCATGGAATTTACCTTGATGTTTTAGTATTATGTCAACAGCTTCTTTATAGCTTTTAGCGAAGTATGGTTCAATGTCATCATGTTTTTCTATCTCTATTTTTAATAAAGATAAGATTTTTTGATTATCATTAGCGATTAATACTTTTTTCATCTATAAACCTGTAATAATTATATTCAAGTTCGATTATATCCATAAACTTTAAATATGTTTATAAAAGTGAAAACTCAAGTAATTTTTATTTATTAAGATAATTAGGGCTTGTTCTGTTTATTTATAAGTTATTTATGTAATTAAATTAGTAAATTTAACTCCCTTAATAAATCTTTTACATTAAATTGGGTACAATCCTCGTCCGCTTTGCTGTTTTAACATAATAGTTGAGTATTTCTATCTTTATACACTATTTATATAGATAAAAGTATTGGCAAGCAAAAAATATTGTTTGCCTACATGCAGCAAAGATAAATTAAAAACTCATTAAGGCTCACCTTAAGGTGTGGCTTTAGTGACTGAATAAAAGATGACAAGTTCAGATTTTATGAGAAAAATATAGGAGCTTTCAATGAAAGTACGTGCTTCAGTAAAGAAGATGTGTGATGACTGTAAAGTTGTTAAGAGAAAAGGCATTGTAAGAGTAATCTGCAAAGTTAAAAAACATAAACAGAGACAAGGATAACCATGGCTCGTATATCTGGTGTTGATTTACCTAAAAAGAAAAGAATAGAATATGGTCTAACATACGTCTATGGAATTGGTTTACATGCTTCTCGTCTAATTTTAGATGCGACAGGTATTGACTATAACAAAAGAGTTTTCGAATTAAACGAAGCAGATGTAGCAGCTATTACTGCGGAAATCCGTGCCAACCATATGGTTGAAGGTGATTTACGTAAGAAAGTTGCTATGGATATTAAGTCACTTATGGATTTAGGTTCATACAGAGGTCTTCGTCACCGTCGTGGTCTTCCATGTCGTGGTCAAAAAACAAAGACAAATGCGCGTACTCGTAAGGGTAAACGTAAAACTGTCGGCGCAGCATAAGGATTAACGGATGGCAAAAAGAAAAGCTGTTAGAAAAAAAGTAGTAAAAAAGAATATTGCTCGTGGTATCGTTCATATCGCTGCATCATTCAATAATACACTTGTAACTATTACTGATGAAATGGGTAATATGATTACTTGGAGTTCTGCTGGTAGCCTTGGTTTCAAGGGTTCTAAAAAATCTACTCCATTCGCGGCTCAAGCAGCTGTTGAAGATGCAGTAGCAAAAGCACAGGTTCATGGTATTAAAGATCTTGGTATTAAAGTACAAGGTCCAGGTTCAGGTCGTGAGACAGCTGTTAAAGCTGTTGGTGCAATCGAAGGCATTCGTGTTACATTTATGAAAGATGTTACACCATTACCACACAACGGTTGTCGCGCACCTAAGCGTCGTAGAGTTTAAGGAGATTACTGATGGCAAGATATAGAGGTCCAGTAGAAAAAATCGAAAGAAGATTCGGAGTAAGCCTTAACTTAAAAGGTGAGCGTCGTTTAGCGGGTAAATCTGCATTAGAAAAAAGACCTTATGGTCCTGGTCAACATGGTCAGCGTCGTAAGAAAGTTTCTGAGTATGGTTTACAACTTAATGAAAAGCAAAAAGCAAAATTCATGTATGGTGTTTCTGAGAAGCAATTCCGCGCACTATTCGTTGAAGCTAAGCGTCGTGAAGGTAATACAGGTACAAACCTTATTACTCTAATCGAAAGCAGACTTGATAATGTTGTTTATAGAATGGGCTTCGCTTCAACGCGTCGTTTCGCTCGTCAACTTGTTACTCATGGTCACCTACTTGTAGATGGCAAAAAACTTGATATTCCTTCTTACCGTGTTAAAGCTGGTCAGAAAATTGAAGTTCGTGAAGCAAGTAAGAAAAACAACCAAATTGTTCGTGCTATGGAATTAACTAACCAAACTGGTTTAGCTCCATGGGTTGATATCGATGCTGACAAAGTATTTGGTATCTTTACTCGTATACCTGAACGTGATGAAGTTGTTATACCTGTAGAAGAGCGTTTAATCGTTGAACTTTACTCGAAATAATAGTTAATATAAGGCGTCAGAGAATGAAAAGAATTAAAACTACTCCACTTGCTCCTCAAGAATTTGAGGTAGAACAGATTAGTGAGAATGAAGCTAACGTTATGGCATATCCTTTTGAAACAGGTTATGCTATCTCTCTAGCTCATCCACTTCGCCGTTTTCTATTAAGTAGTTCAGTTGGTTACGCACCAATTGCTATAAAAATCGAAGGCGCTAAGCACGAGTTTGACTCTGTGCGTGGTATGCTTGAAGATATTTCAGACTTTATCCTAAACCTTAAAGAGATTCGCTTTAAGCTTAAAGATGAAGCTACTGAAGCAGAAATTAATTACAGTTTTGCTGGTCCATGTACTATTAAAGGTTCAGACCTTAATAGTGATGAAGTTGAAGTGGTAACACCAGACGCTCCATTAGCGACTCTTAACGAAGATTCTAACTTAAACTTTGTGATAAAAATTGCACAAGGTATTGGTTATGTTCCTAGTGAAGATACACACGATGAATTAGAAGATGGATATATAGCATTAGATGCTTACTTCACTCCTGTTCGTAGTGCAACTTACAAAATTGAGAATGTTCTTGTAGAAGACAATCCTAATTTTGAAAGAGTAATTTTAAATATTAAAACTGATGGTCAAATTTCTCCATTAGATGCATTTAAAAACTCTTTAGAAGTTATGTATGCTCAATTAGCTGTATTTAACTCAGAGATTAGTATTAAAGCTACAACAACTATAGAACGTGTTGAAGAAAATCCTGATCTTAAAAAACTAGTAACTCATATTGATAGTTTAGGTTTAAGTGCAAGAAGTTTTAACTGTCTTGACCGCTCAAGCATTAAACTAGTAGGTGAAATAGCATTAATGAGTCAAAATGATCTTAAAAATGTTAAGAACCTAGGTAAAAAATCATATGATGAAATCGTAGATAAACTACAAGAGTTTGGTTTTGCCGTTGATGCAGACCTTGCTGATGATGTAGTTAGTGCGTTAAAAAAGAAAATAGAAGCCGCACAGGCTTAATAGAGGAATTATAGATGAGACATCGTCATGGATACCGTAAACTAAGTCGTACAAGCGCACACCGTGCTGCTTTACTTAAGAACCTTAGTATTTCGTTAATAGAACATGGTAAAATTGAAACTACTGCTATCAAAGCTAAAGAGTTACGTAGATACGTTGAAAAACTTATCACAATCGCTGGTAAGAATGACTCTAACGCTCACAGATCAGTATTCGCGGCGCTTCAAAGTAAAGAAGCAACTAAAACTTTAGTAAACGAAATAGCTCCTAAGTATGTTGATCGTACTGGTGGATATACTAGAATTACTAGAACAAGAATTCGTCGTGGTGATGCTACAACAATGGCATTTATTGAACTAGTATAAGTTCAATGTTCCAAAACACTAAGAGACTCTCTTAGTGTTTAAAATCTTCAAAACTTCCCAATTCTAAAATACTTTAACACTAGGACTTAATATGAGTAATTTCGCATTTGGAACTTACAGAATAAGTGATTACAACCCACAACACATAGAAGCATTAAAAGAGGCCATAGAAGCCGGTATAACGATGATTGATACTTCATCTAATTATATGGATGGTGGTGCTGAGAGAGCTATAGCACTAGCATTTAGAGAGTTTGATGAAGATGTTAAATCTAATGTAGAAATAGTTAGCAAATTTGGATATATCCAAGGTGCTAATATGGATAGACATAAAGATGACGCATTCGAAGAAGTTGTAGAATTTTCTAAAGATTGTTTTCATTCTATCTCAAAATCTTTCATTCAAGATCAACTAAGTGAATCTCTAAAACGTCTAGAGATGAAAAAACTAGACTGTTATCTTATCCATAATCCTGAGTACTATCTATTAGATGCTATTAACAAACAAATTGATAAAGACAAGAGATTAGATGAAATGTATAGAAGATTATTCAGAGCTTTTGTTGCATTAGAAGAAGAAATAAAAAACGGAAGAATAACTTCTTATGGAATAAGCTCAAATAGTTTTTCAAAAAATCAAGATTCTGAAGAATTTTTACCTTATGAAGATTTAATAACTATTGCTGATAAAGCTTCTGAAGAAGTTGGTAATGATACTCATAGTTTCACAACAATTGAGTTACCAATCAATATCTTAGAGAGCGAAGGCTTAAAATGTGCTGCATGGGCAAAAGAGAATGGATTAAGAGTTCTAGTTAATAGACCACTTAATGCTGAGCATGAAAAACTCATGTATAGACTAGCTGACTATGATGAGCCAAAAGAGTACTACCATCATCTAAATGAACTACTTGAAGTTTGTGACAATGAGATGCTAAAACCTCTGTATAACCTTTTAGAAGAGTTAGAAGCTTCAAAACATAAGTTTGGATGGATAGGTGATTATGACTCTTTCTTTTATGCTCAAATAATTCCTCATATGAGAACTTCTTTAGATGCTATTGATGATCAAAATAAAGAGACTATGCTTAATTTTATTGACTTGTTTTTTATAGAATATAGAAAAATGGTTCTTCATGAATGTTCTAAAAATACTAGAATAGCTTTAAAAGAATTTTTTAAAGATTGTGAATCTACTCTTCAAGAGTGTTCACTCGAATTTTTAATGCAAAAAGAGAGTATAGACTATATACTAATTGGGATGAGAAAACCAAGTTACGTACATGAAATTTTAGCCTTAAAAGACTAAAAATACAAAGGTAATTTAATTTTTTATGACTTGTTAAGCGATTTTGTCATATTTTATGTATATAGAATATTAAAGGATAATAAATGATTCCATTCAGTGATGAAGAGTTAATAAACCCTGTTAAGGTTTCAATTGAAAAAATACGCCCATCTTTAGCTTTAGATGGCGGAGATATAGACTTTATAACTGTTAAAAATGGAAGTGTTTATGTACAGTTAAAAGGTGCATGTGTAGGATGTGCAAGTAGTGGTAGTACACTAAAGCATGGTGTTGAAAGACAACTTAGAATGGATATACATCCAGAACTAACTGTTGTAAATGTACCAGTAGGTATGGAAAACGACATAGATAATTTATAAAATAAGTGAATATAATGAATGGCATCAGTAAACATAAGACATTAACACAAGCTAAAGATTACTTTAGTAAATCAGACTATAAAAGTGCATTGGAAAGATTTGCAGTAGTATTGCAAGATTTTCCTAACTCTAAAGAGGCATATAATGGTGTGATTCTTTCTGAAATGGCTCTAAGCGGTGAAGGTGGAGCTGAAGCTTTATTTGATTATTATGAAATATTAAAAGATGAAGATAAAGAATCAGCTGATAATATTATGAGTGATATCTTACAAACTATGGATGGAACAGTTGAAAAATTAAGTGAAGTTTTTGCTGAGCCTTTGCGTGAAAGACTAGAGTTTGAAGATGGAATTCTTTATCAAGACTTTAAAGCCATTTTAGATAAAGGTGCTGGGTTTAAAGAAACTTTTGAAAATATTATGTTTTCTACTCGTGTGATTATTACTCAAAAAGAAGATTTTATAGATTTTTTAGAAAACCTTATAGAACATGGTTTTGCAGAGATGGCACTTACTTATTTAGAAAATGCACTTAGTGTTTATCCTAGTGATGAATTACTTAGAAAATTGCTTAAGAAGTTAGCAAAGAGTAAAAAAAGTGAAAATTGAATTACCAAACCAAGCATATAAATACATAACAGAAGACTCTAGTGAATGTTGTGCCGATACAGCATTTGTCCTCAGCACTCAAAATGAAAAATATCTTCAAGATGCTAAAGATAATGACGCACATTCAATAATTAATATTAAAGAAATTGCTTCACTGTTTGGCATCGATAAAATTAAAATAGTTGGAATTACTGGAACAAACGGTAAAACAACAACTGCTAGTGCAATCTACTCTTTTTTACTTGATCTTGGATACAAAACTGCTATGCAGGGAACACGTGGCTTTTTTATGAATGATGATGTTGTAGAGGGTAAATCTCTTACAACGCCAAGTGTTTTAAATACTTATAAACATATCTATCAAGCGGTAGAAGCAGGTTGTGAGTTTTTTATTATGGAAGTAAGTTCTCATGCAATTGTTCAAAAGCGTATAGAAGGCCTGAACTTTGAGCTTAAAATACTTACAAATATTACACAAGATCATCTAGACTATCATAAGACTATTGGTGAATACATATCTGTAAAGAATAGCTTTTTTCAAGATGAAAGTAAAAAACTTATAAATAAAGATGAGCCAAGAGCTGCTTTTAATATTAAAAATACTTTCACATATGGTATAGAAAATAAATCTTCATACAAGCTAATGGCGTATTCACTAAACGATGCTTCTAGCGGGATTATTCAACACTTCGCTGAAGTAGTTCCTTTTACATCTTCACTACATGGTTTTTTCAATCTTTATAATCTAATGGCTGCTATTGGTGCCGTTGATTTACTGGTTGAAGAAAAATTAGAAAAAATTGTTGAAGTAGTTGATAATTTTGCAGGTGTTAGTGGAAGAATGGAACAAGTATGTGAACTACCAAATGTAATAGTTGACTTTGCTCATACTCCAGATGGGATGCAACAAGTTCTAAATGCCTTAAAAGAAAAAGAGCTTTTAGTTGTATTTGGAGCAGGTGGAGACAGAGATAGAGAAAAACGACCTATGATGGGTAGAATAGCTGCGAGTCTTGCTAAGAAAGTTTATATTACAAGTGATAACCCAAGAACTGAAGACCCACAAGCTATTGTAGATGATATACTTGAAGGTATTGAAGATAGAAGTATTGTCAGTGTAGAGCTCAATAGAAAAAAAGCTATAGAGATGGCACTAGATGATCAAGAAGATGAAGATGTTGTTGTTATTCTTGGAAAAGGTGATGAAGCATTTCAAATTATCTATGATAAAAAATTACCATTTGATGATAGAGAAATTGTTCGAGAACTTCTAAATATAAATTAATTACTCCAATAAATCAGTGAATACTCCATTCACTCCCATATCAAATAACTGTTGACGTCGAATAGAATCGTTAACAGTGTAAATATTAATAAAATAACCAGCTTCTTTTAATTTCTTTATCGTTTTTTTGTCTACAAGTTTATTGTTAAAATGATAAGCATCTATTTTAAATCTTTTTAGATAATCTAAGAGATTTTTTGGATGTACATTTGAAACCAGTGCTGCTGTGGGTATGCTAGGTTCTATACTTTTAGATAAAGATAAGTACTCATGTCTAAAAGAAGAGAGTAAAATAAACTCTTTTACTTTAGCATCTTTTATTTCTTGGTGAATATTTGATATAACTTCTTCGTCACTAAATGAGTCATGTATATCTTTAATTTCTATGTTGATATATAAACTATTGTCTTTGATAAATTTTAATACTTTTTTTAAACTAAGTAGAGGTTCAGGTTTCATATAGTTAGTGTAAAACCAACTTCCATAATCAAGACTTGCTAACTCTGCATAAGTGAAATCTGAGAGTTTGTAAGGAACACGTGTTTTATATATCTCTATTTGTTTTATATCAGTTGTTCTCTCTAAGGTATCATCATGCATAATTACAGCTACTTTATCACTACTTAGTTGTACATCTAGTTCTACAAAATCACAGTGCCCTAGACTATGAGAAAGTGCAGAAAATGTATTTTCTGGGTACAAGCTGTGTGAACCTCTATGAGATGCTATAAGATCAGCTTTTTGAAATAGTTTTAAAAAGCTCACATTGATTCTTTAATAGTTTGTTTTACTAGTGCTGTGAGTTCATCATAACTGATATCGCTAGGATAAATTGGCTCTAAATAAGTAAGTTTTATTTTTTTTGGTCTTGGAAATATTTTTCCACTAGGAAGTGCTTCAAAACTACCATCGATGATTACAGGAACGATTGGAACATTATGTGTTTTTGATAGCATCGCAAAAAATGGTCTAAACTCGAGTAACTTTCTATCCCTTGTTCTCGCACCCTCTGGAAATATAACAAGATTTTTCTTTTCCTTTAGAGGTAGAGCAGCGTGTTTCATAGTCTCTTTTAGATTGATATTTGCATCTATTAAAATAGTTTGCCCATATGTTGCAATAGGGTGAAGTAGTTTTGTTCCAAAAACCTGTCTAAAAGCTAAGAAAAAACTATTTTTTAATATTGAGTACGGAAGAGTTGCTTCTATTAAAAAACCATCAAGCATACTCTGATGAGTTGGGGCTATGATGCAAGATGAATATGGAACATTTTCTATACCTTTTACCTCTAGTCCAAAGAAGAGTTTGAAGAGTGGAAAAAGAAGTACTTTATACATAAACATTATAAAAGGAGAGAAGATTAATTTTTCATCGTGATTTTCATTTAAAATATCTTCCCATTGTGTTTTCGTAGGTTTTATATATTTTTTATGTTCTTTTATGTACTTATATAAATCTTGCATAGTCATAATTTCAGAGAAAATTTTCTCATTTATTTTAACTCCGTAGCTATTCTCAATAAAAACAAACAATTCGACATAGTCAAGAGAATCAAGTCCAAGGTCAAGTTCTAGATGTGAGTCAGATAAAATAGTTTCACTACTTTGAGTAGATAGTTGAGACTTTATACTTTGGTATAAATCATCAGTTGGTTCATCATTTATTGTATTTTGATTAGAATTGGTTTTTGCTAAAGGAAATTTGCAGATGCGGTAACCTTTAACTTTTTGAGACTCTTCAACTTCCATATTGTATAGCTCAACTGCGTACCAACGAAACTCATTTTCTATATTTACAATATGTGCTGATTTTAATGCTTTAAAATTTGGGTAGATAGTAGCAAAAGGATGTCCATTTTCAATAGTGACTACTATATCTTTTACAAATGGACAAAGAGTTAAGATTCTTTTTTCTATGTTTTGCAGGTACATGGCTCTCTTTTGTTTAAAATCTTACGTTTATTCCTAGATAAGCACCATTTAAATTAGAAGTAATTTTACTACTTGTTTTCGTTAGCTTTTCATAAGATATATACTTGTAATCATAACCTAAGTCTATATCTAGATGTTCATTTATTGGAATATAAAAACCAAAACCAAGATTAAAAGTACTATAGTTTAATGATGATTGATCATCATGGTTAACATCAACAAAACCAGCACCAAAACCAGCTTTAAAGTAAGGATTGAAAAATGTATCTATTTCAAGTGCTTTTACAAGCTCTATATTCATTCCAAACTTATCACTGTCTTTTCCTGTTGATGAAAAAACATTTTCATCATTTTTAAAATAATCAAATGAAAATTCTATTGCATATGCTTCTCTATTCCCATAACCTATTTTTATTTTCCCCATTTCTGCACTATTTGTTGTACTAGCACTGTCAGAAAATGCTTCATGCATATAGCCTGCACCTACACCCATATAGACTTTCGCGTCTGAGTAAAGAGATGTGATAAGGAGTGAGAATAATATGATTTTTTTCAATTTTATACCTTGTTATTGTTGAAATTTATTGTGAGTATTATAGCAAAAAAGACACTCTTTAGTCTGAAATTAAAATTTGTATTGAGTAGTAAAT
>NZ_JADGFC010000024.1 GCF_016744025.1 Sulfurimonas sp. | reverse complement strand
TTAGAGCTTTTTTATAATCCATTATAGAAATACCTTGGTTTCTTACCAATATACAGAAGTTTGCAAGGGTTTTCAAACCCCCATATTTTTAATTAAGTCCTATATCTAAATAGATAAAGTTATAGTTTTTAAGTTGTAAAAGTGTAGTTTTAGTAGTTCGTACCATCGAATAAGCATTAATATGATTCTATCGTCTTCAAGTTTTACATATAAACGAGTGTCATCAAAGTGAACTTCTTCGCCCTTAATAAAACCATTCATTCCAAATTCTTTAAATAATTTTCAACTCTAAACAATCCAAATATAGTTATGATGCGAAAAATTTGAATAAGAGATAATAATGGAATTTGCTAACGACATATCTACAACTTGGATACTAATATTTATTTTAACAGGGTTTATTGCTGGTTATATTGACGCTATTGCTGGTGGTGGGGGAATGATAACAATTCCTATGCTACTTTTTAGTGGACTTCCTCCTATACTTGTTCTTGGAACAAATAAACTACAAAGTGTAGTCGGAGTGTTTATGGCTACCATCAAATATGCAATCAGTAAAAAAATAAACTGGAAAATAGTTTCAATAGCAATGCTTCCCTGTCTTATAGCATCGTATATAGGAAGTCAGTTTGTAATGTTTTTATCTGATAAAATTATACAATGGGCGATTTTATTATCAATACCTATTGCACTACTAACATTACTAAAAAAGAATAACAAAATAAAAGAAGAGAATACTCAACTCACTAAAAGAAATATAATTTTAGCAACAGCTCCAATAGGTTTTTACGATGGTTTACTGGGGCCGGGAACAGGAACATATCTAACAATTTCAATGAAAAAATTTCTTCATTTAGACTATTTAACTTCCACAGCATCTACAAAACCACTTAATTTTGCTACAAATTTTGGTTCAGTTTTAGCCTTTTTAATAGCTGGGAAAATTTTATTTTTTATTGCTATTCCAATGGGACTTGCGAATATGGCAGGATCATATGCAGGAAGTCACTACGCTATTAAAGGTGGAGAAGAGTTTATAAAAAAGGTTCTTATATTTGTACTTACTACAATGCTTCTTGCAAACATTGTTAAGATTATATTAGGCTAAGTACGAGATTAGATATAATAATCTATTACAAATCAAGGAAAATTTATGGGCGGACAATACAAAATTTTAACAGATTCAGACATAGAGTTTATCAAACTCCAAAAACTATTTTATCTTGCTAGTTCATCTGATAGAGAGGTAAATCTTTCTCCAAAGGGTTATGACTCAATCAGAGTTTTGGACAGTTCTACATTAGTCTTTATGAGTTATCCTGGTAGTGGTAACCGCACATATACAGATGCAAAGAATAATGGAGAATTTACTCTTGTTTTTAATGCCTTTGAAGGAGATGCAAAGATACTTAGACTCTTTTGTAAAGCAGTTATCATCGATGCTAATAATGAGAAATTTTCTGAATATTTAGAAGTATTTACAGAGAAGAAGAACCTTGTTAGAGACTTCTTTGAGTTTAATATCTACGCTGTTGAGTCAAGTTGTGGGGAGTCAGTTCCTATTATGGAGTACAAAGAAGATAGAAAGTCTTTAAGAAACTGGGCTGTTAAAATGGACAAAAAAGAAAAACTTGAAGAGTTTAAAGCTAAACACTTTACCCCGCCAAATCTAAATCTTTAATGTTTTAGAGAAGTGATGGATTAAACCATCACCGCTTCTCTAGCACCCTCTTTAATCTCACCGATAAGGTAACCATCAGTCTCAGCTAGAATTTTATCAACGTTAGAATCTTCAACCACTAGAATCATTCCAACACCCATATTAAATGCTCTAAACATTTCAGCTCTATCAATATGAGGAGCCATTAACTCAAAGATAGGAAGAACTTTTATAGAATCTTCTTTAACTTGGGCCATTAGGTTCTCAGGAAGAACACGAGGTAAATTTTCAACAATTCCACCACCAGTAATATGAGCCATAGCTACTATTTCGTTTCTTAGTTTCTTGAAAGTTTTTACATAAATATTTGTAGGCTCTAAAAGAGTCTCGATTAATGGTTTACCATTAAAATCATCTTCAAATTTCATACCCATTTTTTCAAACAGAACTTTTCTTGCTAAAGAAAAACCGTTAGAGTGAAGACCTGAACTTGGAAGTGCGATAAGTTTATGACCAGCACGAACTAGAGAAACTCTATCCATCTCAGATTTTTCAGCAACACCAACTGCAAAACCAGCTAAGTCATAATCGTCCTCAGAGTACATTCCTGGCATCTCAGCAGTCTCACCACCGATAAGTGCACATTCGCTTCTGATACAACCCTCTGCAATACCAGCAACAACATTTGTTGCTACATTTACATCAAGCTTTCCAGTTGCATAGTAATCTAGGAAAAATGAAGGAGTTCCAAAGTTACAAAGAAGATCATTTACACACATAGCTACTAGGTCAATTCCTACTGTGTTGTGAATACCACTATCTATTGCAAGTTTAAGCTTTGTACCAACACCATCAGTTGCTGCAAGCATAACTGGTTCTTTAAAACCTTTTGGAAGTTCAAATGCACCTGCAAAAGAACCGATTCCACCCATAACACCAGGGATTTTAGTAGATTTAACTAAGGGTTTAATATTTTCAACAAAACTATTACCTGCATCTATATCAACACCGGCATCTTTGTAACTAATTTGGCTCATATGAACTCCATTTAAAAAGTATGGAATTATATCTTATGTGAGTTGAGAAAAGTGTTAAGAGAAACTTTTGTATTCAACTTAAGCAATTACATCGCACTTTTTACTTATCATGCAAAGTGGACAGAAATTAGTTAAGCCTGCGATTAGAGGAAGTACTCCTAAGTAAAACCAAGCTATACCTGTTATCACACCAGTTGCTATTAAAGCTATACCTGCTATCACACGAAACACTCTACAAAACGATCTAATTTTATTAAAATTCATACCTTATCCTTGTTATAATTAATATTTCATGGGATTATATCTATGCTTAGTAAAAATTAGTATAAAGAAAATAGATTAATTATGAGATAACTTTGTGATATAAATATTTACAATTTAAACTACTCTAATCTTGAACAAATCATTTCAAAGAGAACAACTTAAGTAAAATTAATCCTAATATGCTAAAATCGCCTTAATTAAATAAGGAATTGTTAAAATGAAAGAATTAATTTACTCTGAGATGATGGTACATGTTCCAGTATGTACAAATAAAAATCCACAAAATGTTTTAATAGTTAGTGACAATGTAGATCAACTAGCAAAAGAGATGTTAAAGCACAGTGACATTAATACACAAGTAATTGAGTGTTCTTTAGATGCTATTCGTAACCTAGAAGATGATAGTTTTGACGTAGTTGTTTGTGAAATGAGCTCAGATGCAGCACTTTTAGCACACTTAAACCGTATCTTAAAAGAAGATGGTCAGTTATCTATTACGCATCCATCTTTAGATGAAGTTGATGCAAACAAAACTATGATGAAAATCTTAGGTAATTACTTTAAAGTTATTATGCCGTATAATATCGGTAACGGTTCTACTGCTCTTTTAGCTTCTAAGGAGTATCACCCAACTGCAGACATTAATCTGCATAGATCTGATATGCTTGATAACAACCAGTTTTATAACTGTGATGTTCATATAGCTTCATTTGCAATGGGTAACTATATTCGTAAAGAGTATTTAGGAATCATTAAAAACTAATATATAGGGTAGAAAATGGCTTTTGAATATGCTATCGCATTAACAGGGGGAATTGCTACAGGAAAGAGTACTGTAGCTTCTTTACTCGCCTTAAATGGCATGAGGGTTATAGATGCAGATAGCATCTCACACGAAATACTAGAGGCTTCTTTCTCTTGGGTACAAGAGACATTTGGTGATGAATACGTCAATGCTTCTAAGGTTGATAGAACAAAACTTGGAACTTTAGTATTCTCAGATGCCAAGCAAAAAGAAATTTTAGAAAATTTTTTACATCCTAAGATCAAAGCTGAAATAGAAAAAAGAAGTATCAAACAAGACACTTTTAAATTTCCTTACCTCATAGATATCCCACTATTTTTTGAAAAAGGTTCTTACGATATCAAAGATAGCGTAGTTGTATACACTCCTACAGATGTACAACTAGAGAGATTTATGAAGAGAAATGGTTATAGCCAAGAAGAATCATTAAACAGAATAAACTCTCAAATGCCAATCGATGAGAAAAAACAAAAAGCTACTTGGGTTATAGATAACTCGACAAAGTTAAAGAATCTGCAGCAAGAAGTTGAAGACTTTGTTGAAAAGATTAAAGGTATTTACTTATGAAAATGGCTAAATATAGTGCAAACGGAAATGATTTTGTAATCTTTCATACAGATGTAAAAGAAAATAGATCTGAATTAACAAAAGTCTTATGTCATAGACAAGATGGTATCGGGGCTGATGGTCTTATTGTTATAGTTGCAAACAGTGATTACGACTTTGAGTGGCAGTTTTATAATGCGGATGGAAGCGATGCTGACATGTGTGGAAATGGCTCTCGTGCCTGTGCTCATTATGCTTATACTCATAACTTAGCATCTACTAATATGAGCTTTTTAACTGGTGCTGGTGTTATAAAAGCCCAAGTTGAAGGTAATCTTGTTCAAGTTGAACTTACTCCTCCAAATATTTTAGAAACGGGGATTGAATATAACAACAAAGATTGGTGGTTACTGGATACTGGTGTTCCTCACTTAGTTCACTTTACTCAAAATATAGAAGAGTTTGATATCCAAGAAGCAAGAGAGTTAAGATACAAATACAATGCAAATGTAAATATTGCTTTTATAGATGCAAATAAAAATATTAAAGTTAGAACTTATGAACGTGGTGTTGAAGATGAAACACTAGCTTGTGGAACTGGAATGGCTGCTTGTTTTTACAAAGCTTACACAGAAGAAAAAGTTGCTAAAACAATAGAAGTTTATCCAAGAAGTAATGAAACGGTTTATCTAGGTGTAAATGATAAAACAATTACATTTAAGGGTGCAGTTAAAAATACTTTTAATACAGATTGGGATATCTAAGTTTAGGAGAGGTTGAAGAGAAAGCTGAACTTATAGTCCAGCAGCCTCAACAATTTTTGCTTGATGATCAGTAATAAGAGGTTCAACAACTTCATCAAGAAGTCCAGCGCCCATTATTTCATTAAGTCTATATAGAGTTAAGTTTATTCTATGATCACTCATACGGTTTTGAGGATAGTTGTAAGTACGAATACGACCACTTCTATCTCCAGTTCCAACTTGTGCCGCACGTTGTGCTGCATCTTCACTCTGTTGTTCTTGCATTTCAAGATCATAAAGTCTAGCTTTTAGAACCTTCATTGCTTTTTCACGATTTTTATGTTGAGATTTTTGGTCTTGGTTGGTTACAACTAAGCCAGTTGGTAAGTGAGTAATACGAACAGCAGAATCTGTTGTATTTACTGACTGACCACCACAACCAGATGAACGCATAACGTCTATCTTTAAATCTTTATCTTCAATAACAACTTCAACATCATCAACTTCAGGCATAACTGCTACTGTAATTGCTGACGTATGAACACGTCCTTGAGATTCTGTTGCTGGAACACGTTGAACACGGTGTGTTCCACCTTCATATTTCAATCGACTATAAACCTGTTCACCCTTAATAAGAGCAGTAACTTCTTTAAATCCACCAGAATCTGACGGTGAACTACTTATAAGCTCGATTTTCCAACCACGAAGGTCAGCATAACGAGTATAAGCATCAAACAAGTCTCCAACAAAAATAGCTGCCTCATCACCACCAGCACCAGCACGAAGCTCAACGATAATATTTCTATCATCATTAGGATCTTTTGGTAATAGAAGTGTTTTAATATCTTCTTCTAAAAGTGGTTTTTGAGGTTCAAGCTCTTTAAGTTCTTCTTTAGCCATATCGCCCATTTCAGAATCAGATAACATTTCTCTAGTATCTGCAATATCTGCAATTAAAGTTTGATATTCTTTTGCTTTTTCAACAATTGCTAAAAGTGAGGATTGTTCTTTTGAGAGTTGTGTCATTCTTTTAATATCAGAAGTGATGTCAGGTGAACTCAGCATTTCGCCGAGTTCGTTATAACGATTGATAAACGGATTAAGTTTATCAGCAAGCATTATTTTATGCTCTAATTATATAGCGTTTACAGATTTTTGTAGACGACTAACTTTTCTAGCTGCAGTTTCTTTTTTTAAGATACCTTTGCTTACAAATTTATGAATTTGTTGGTTAGCAATTTTAAATGCTGCTGTTGCTTCTTCTTTACTTCCTGCTTCTACTGCAGTATTTACATCTTTTACGATGTTCTTAAGACGAGTTCTGTAAAAACGATTACGTTCAGTACGAACGATTGTTTGGCGAATTCTCTTAACTGATGACTTGTGATTTGCCATGCATGAGTCCTTCTCATTAATTTTTTAGTGCGCAATTTTAGCTTAAAGATAATTAAATTTAAGTTAAAGACAAGGTGAATTTCTAAATCTTATGTTTATGTGTAGATATCTTGCCAAGTACAAAGCTTTAAATGCTCAAATAATTTAAAATTCAATAGTGGGTCTAATTATGTTAAAATACTCCACTTTAATATTATGGAAATATAATGAAATTATTTGGAACAGACGGAGTTAGAGGTGAAGCTGGATCTTTTTTAAGCGCACCTTTAGCCATGAGAATAGCTATGGCAGCTGGAATATATTTTAAATCTCATTCAATAACTAATAGAATTTTAATTGGTAAAGATACTCGTAGAAGTGGTTATATGATAGAAAATGCTATCGTTAGTGGTCTAACAGCGATAGGGTATGATGTAGTTGAAATTGGACCAATGCCAACTCCAGCTATCGCTTTTATTACTGAGAATATGAGATGTGACGCTGGTATTATGATTAGTGCTTCTCATAATTCGTATGAAGATAATGGAATTAAATTCTTTGATGCAGATGGAAATAAACTCTCTCATGACGTAGAAAAAGAGATAGAAGCAATCTACGCGGATGAAGAAAAAATTCTAGAAGCACAGGTGACTGCAAAAAATATAGGTAAAGCTAAAAGAATAGATGATGTAATAGGACGATATATAGTTGCTCTAAAAAACTCTTTTCCAAGAGAGCTTACATTGAGTGGTATGAGAATTGTATTAGACGCAGCAAATGGAGCTGGATATATAGTAGGGCCAACTGTATTAGAAGAGCTTGGAGCTGACGTTATTGTATTACATAATCAACCTGATGGATTCAATATTAATGAAGGCTGTGGAGCACTCCATACAAAAGACCTTTGCGAAAGTGTTATTAAATATAGAGCAGATTTAGGTATCGCACTAGATGGAGATGCAGATAGACTTGTAGTTGTAGATGAGAATGGTGAAATTGTAGATGGAGATCAACTTTTAGGAGCTCTTGGTTCATATATGAATGATAGAGGGGCTTTAAAAGGTGGAGGAATTGTTTCTACTGTTATGAGTAATCAAGGTCTAGAAGATTATATGACATCAAAACAGCTAAAACTATTTCGTTCTGATGTTGGCGATAAAAATGTTTTAGAAATTATGAAAAAAGAGAGTATCAATTTTGGTGGTGAGCAAAGTGGTCACGTAATCATTAGTGACTTTGCTAAAACTGGGGATGGGCTTGTAAGTGCTCTTCAAACTTTAGCACTACTTATAAATACAAATAGCAAAGCCTCAGAGGCTCTTCGTCCATTTAGTTTATACCCTCAAAAACTTGTTAATATAAATATAAAAACAAAGTTACCTTTAGAGAAGATTTCTGGTTTAAGTGAAAAACTAGAAAAGTTAGATGCAAAAAATATTCGTCATTTAATAAGATACTCTGGAACAGAAAATAAACTTCGTGTTTTACTAGAGTGTAAAAACGCTAAAGAGATGAATGAAAATATGGATGACATGGTGATTTTTTTCCAAAAAGCTTTAAATGCCTAAGGCGACATTGAGACTTAGTGCCATTATGTTTTTCACAATGGCTGGAATTTTTATTATTGATCAAAATATCAAGATGCTATTTGTAGATGGTTTTCGTTATTACACTGAGTGTATAGACCTTATATTGGTTTACAACAAAGGTGTAGCATTTTCTATGTTGGAATTTTTACAAGAATGGCTAAAGTACATACAACTTATTTTAGTGATTGGTATCATGGTCTACATTATAAGTATGAAAAAAGTGTGTTTTGCATTCCCAGCAGGATTAATGCTTGGAGGTGCTTTTTCAAACATATATGATAGGTTTATTCACGGCGGAGTTGTGGACATGGTCTATTGGCATTGCGGCTTTAATTTTGCAGTATTTAACTTTGCAGATGTAATGATAGATATAGCAGTTGTGTGGTTCTTATTGTTAAATTTTAAGCCTAAACTATGCAAAAGCTAACTAAAAGCAGATTTTAGATATTATTATCCAAAATAATAGTTAAATTACAACTATAGATAATAAGATAAAGGAAATTGATGGAAATCAAATCAAATAAAATAGACGGTGCTAACGCTACAATAGAGGCTACAATTTTAAGTGAAGTTATTAATGCTAATTTAGAAAAGATTGCTAAAGAATTAGCAAAAACTGCTAGTGTTCAAGGTTTTCGTAAAGGTAAGGTTCCTATCGCTATCGTTAAGAAGCAATATGGTGAAAAACTTGTTCAAGATGCTGAGTCTGAAGCTCTTCGTGAAGTTCTTACTCAAGGTTTAGCAGATTTAAATATTGCTAATGAAGCATTAATTGGCGAGCCAAATATTTATAAATTTGACAAGTCAGATGACAAAATTGAAGTAGCTATAAAAGTTGCTATGAGACCAGAAATTGAACTTGGTGATTATGCTTCAATGATTAAAGATTTTGACAAGCCAGCTGTAAGTGATGCAGATGTTGAAAAAAGAATCAAAGATTTATCTCAATCTCAATCTCCGTTATCAGATATTAAAAGAAACCGTAAAATGAAAGATGGCGATACTGCTGTTATTGATTTTGAAGGTTCTGTTGATGGTGAAGTTTTTGAAGGTGGTACAGCTGAGAACTTCGAACTACTTTTAGGTTCAGGTCAGTTTATTCCAGGTTTTGAAGATCAACTAATTGGCGTAAAAAGAGATGAAGAAGTTGTAATAGATGTAACTTTCCCAGAAAACTACGGTGGTAAAGAGTTAGCTGGTAAGCCTGCTTCTTTCAAAGTAAAAGTTAATGGTATTAAGGTTAAAGACGAAGTTGTAATTGATGATGAGTTTGCTAAAAAAATGCTTTCTGGTCAAGAAGATGCAACAGTAGAAGAACTTACAAAACAAGTTAAAGCTCAAATTGAAAATGAAGAGTTAGCTAAACTTTACAATGATGACTTAAAACCTGCTCTATTAGAGACTTTTGTTAAAGATTTAGCATTTGACCTACCAGAGTTTGTTGTAGATCAAGAAATAGATATGGCTCTTAACAAAAAAGCTCAAACAATGAGTGAAGAAGAAGTTCAAGTTCTTCGTGATAGTGAAGAGAAGCTAAATGAGCTTCGTGATACTTTCCGTGATGATGCACAAAGAAGTGTAAGAGCCACTTTCATTATTGATGCATTAGCTATTGCAGAAAACGTAAAAGTTGAAGAGCAAGAAGTTATGCAAACTATTTACTACGAAGCAATGCAATCAGGTCAAGATCCTAAAAAAGCATATGATCAGTACAAAGATGCAGGTTACCTTCCAGCAGTTCAGATGTCAATGGTAGAAGACAAGGTTCTTAGCCAACTTCTTAACTCAAAGATAAAAGAAGCGTAATCATGAGTTATACTCCTTATGTTGTAGAAAAGACAGGTCGTGGTGAACGTTCTTACGATATCTACTCTCGTCTTTTAAAAGATAGAATTATTATGCTAAGTGGAGAAGTTAACGATGCCGTTGCTTCTTCTATAGTTGCACAAATGCTATTTCTTGAAGCAGAAGATCCAGAGAAAGACATCTATTTCTACATAAACTCTCCAGGTGGAGTTGTTACTGCAGGAATGGCAATTTTTGATACTATGAACTATATTCGTCCACACATTACTACTATATGTATAGGACAAGCCGCATCTATGGGTGCATTTTTACTTTCATCTGGAGAGAAAGGTAAGAGATATGCTCTTCCTCATGCTCGTATAATGATTCACCAACCTTTAGGTGGTGCTCAAGGTCAAGCAACAGATATAGCTATTCAAGCAGAAGAGATTCTACGTATGAAAGCCGAACTTAATGGTATCTTGGCCAAGAACACAGGACAAACTGTTAAGAAAGTAGAAAAAGATACCGATCGTGACAACTTTATGAGCGCAAAAGAAGCACAAGAGTATGGAATGATTGACGAGGTTTTAGTTAAAAATGATAAAGAGTAAGGGGTAGTTATGGCAGGAGCTTTAAGATCTAGAAATCGACGTCATGTTGGCGTAGCAAAAGAAGAACCAGTTGTCGCGGCATTAGATATGAATGAACCAACTAGTGATTTGGAAATATATTCTAAAGAGGTATTAAACTCTCTTATTGCAGATAACCTGCCACCAACACCAAATAACTTTTCACTCTACTTTGATAGACTTCTTGAAGATAAGAGTGAAAATCTTCGTAAACAAATATACTCTGTACTTGAACTTGAAGAAAGCAATGATGATGAAAATACTATCATGCTTGAACAAAGTTTGAAAAAAGGTTTTACTTCAGTAAAAAGTATTCTAAGTGTTACAGCTAATCTTTACAAGAACATGGCGCTAATGACAAAAATTCTTGATAAAAGAAAAAAAGAGTTAGAAGAGAGCACTGAAGCAAATGCTGCTTCTGGAGTAGTTGCTTCTTTAGGAAGTGATGTTTCTAAGCTAAACACTATATTAAAAAAACAGAGTTCTCACATGAAAATTCTTTATGATGATACTGCCAATATTGTTAAAAGTGTAGAAAATGAAACTATTTTTGATAACAAGTTTGGTGTTTATAACAAACGCTATCTAATGACAAAAATAGAGCAAGAAATTGAACTTATTACTGAGTTTAAACATAAAAGCTCACTAATCATGATTGAACTCTCTCGCGAACTTAAAGAGAGTGTGAACAATGAAAAAGCTATTACTCTAATGACAAGAACAATAGCAAGACTTCTTCTTAAAACATCTAGAAGAAGTGATACTGTTGCTCATTATGGCAATGGTCTTTTTGCGATGCTCTTAAAACATACAGATATAGCTAGTGCAAAAAAAGCGAGTGAAAGACTTTGTGAGTTAATTTCTAACTCTAATTTTTTCTTAGCGGATAGAGAGATACTTTTAAAAATATCTATAGGTATTACGGATATTACAATAATTAATTCGGTAGAAGAAGTTGTAGTAAGTGCAATAGATGGTATCGAAAAAGCTTATAGCGATAAAAAAATAGATTTTGCAGTTTCACAAAGAAAAGTGACAGAAACACCAATAGAAAAGTAAATACATAAATGAATTTAACAATAGTAGAATATCCAGATAGAAAACTAAAAGAAAAATCAAAAAAGATAGATAAATTTGATAAAGAGTTGCATGAACTTTTAGATGCAATGTACCCAATAATGATGCAAACAAATGGCATTGGACTAGCGGCAATACAAGTTTCTCACGCTAAACAAGTATTGATTTTAAATATTCCAGAAGAAGATGGCACTCAACCAATAGAAAATCTTATAGAGATGATAAACCCTATTATTACAAGTAAAGAGGGCGAAATCATTTATCAAGAAGGTTGTTTAAGTGTTCCTAGTTTTTACGAGGATATTAGCAGATATGAAAATATAACTGTTAACTTTCAAGATAGAAATGCTAATACAAAAACATTAGATGCAGATGGATTATTAAGTGTTGCTATTCAGCATGAAATAGACCACCTAAACGGCATACTTTTTATAGATAAACTTGCATACTCTAGAAGAAAGAAGTTCGAAAAAGAGTATAAAAGAATGCTAAAAGAGAAAAAAACTTCTAATTAATTTTAATTCAATCAACCTATAAAACATTAACCAAAAAAGAGCATCATGATACAATTAAATAATATCTCTAAAAGCTATTCTTCTCAAGAACTTTTCTCAAACCTTAACTTCAAACTAAATAGTGGAAACCGTGTAGGTCTTGTAGGTAGAAATGGTAGTGGAAAATCTACTCTTTTTAAACTCATACTTGCAGAAGAGAGCGCTGATGGTGGAGAAATTATTATCCCCAAAAATTATAAAATTGGTACACTTAAACAGCATCTTACATTTAGTGAATCAACTTTAAGAGAAGAAGCTGCTCTTGCTCTTGAAGAAGACATGAAATATGATGTATACAGAGTGGAGAAGATTCTATTTGGTCTTGGTTTTGTACAAGATGATTTAGAAAAAGATCCTCTTTCATTCTCTGGTGGTTATCAGATTCGTATCAACCTTGCAAAACTCCTTGTTACAGAGCCAAATCTACTTCTATTAGATGAGCCTACTAACTATTTAGATATTGTATCGCTAAGATGGTTGAAGAGCTTTTTACGCTCTTTTGAGGGTGAAGTAATACTAATTACACATGATAGAAACTTTATGGATTCTATCACTACTCATACAATGGGTTTAGTTCGTAAAAAGATAGAACTTATTCCCGGTGATACTCACAAATTTTATGAGCAACTTCAAGCGAATGATGAGCTTCACTCAAAACAAAAAATTGCACAAGATAAAAAAGTAAAAGAGATGGAAGAGTTCATTGCTAAAAATAAAGCCCGTGCATCTACAGCAACACGAGCACAGTCAAAAGTAAAAGAACTGCAGAAGATGGATTTACTTGATAATTTGAACTTTGACAACACTTTAGAGTTTAACTTTAACTTCAAAGACACACCTGCGAAAATTCTGCTTGATGTTAAAGATTTGAAATTTGGTTATACACCAGAGAATATTCTCTTTGACAAGATATCTTTTACTTTAGAAAAAGGTGAATGTCTTGGCATCATCGGTAAAAACGGTAAGGGAAAATCAACTCTTTTAAATACTATTGCGGGAGAGCTAAAACAACTAAGTGGTAATGTTGATTTTCATGGATCGACTTCTTTTGCTCATTTTGGTCAGACAAATATAGCGCATCTTAGTGAAAAAAATACTGTCATGGATGAAATATATGTAGGAAATCCAAAACTCTCAGAAGCAAATGTTAGAAGCATTTGTGGCGGGATGATGTTTAGTGGCGATGCCGCTAAGAAGAAGATCTCACTTCTCTCTGGTGGAGAAAAAAGTCGTGTAATGTTAGGACAGATTATAGCTCGTAATGTAAACCTTCTTTTTCTAGATGAGCCTACCAATCACCTCGATATGGATTCCATCGAAGCACTTACTAATGCCATAAAAAAATTTAAAGGTTCAGTTATCATAGTAACTCACTCCGAGGAACTTTTACGCAGAGTATGTGATAGACTTATTATCTTTGCAAAAGACGGTGCTGAATATTTCGACGGTGGCTATAATGACTTCTTAGAAAAAATTGGTTGGGAAGATGAAGATAAAGAACAAAAAGTTAAAGCTGCTCCAAAAGGCAACCAAAAAGAGAACAAAAAACTAAAAGCTGAAATGGTTAGAGAGAGAAATAAATTAACTTCTTCTTTAAAGAAAAAAGTAGAAAAACTAGAGACTAAAATCATGGAAACTGAAGAACGTTTAGAGATCCATCATCATGGGCTTATAGCAGTCTCAAACTCTGGAGAAAGTTCTAAATTGATGGAACTAACAAAGCTTGTTTCAGATGAAGAAGCTTCTGTAGAAGAAGCTTTTGAAGAACTTGAAATCGCACAAACTCAGCTTGATGAAATCAACGATAAATATCAACACAAGATTGACGAGTTAAGTTAAAACATCACTTTAGAAAGTAATGTTTTGAAAGTCTTCGTTTAATAGATTTCCAGCAACTACTGGTGGTTTAGCAACTGTAATTCCCTTTAAAAGAATTGATTTATCTTTACCTGCATTAGGTAAGTAAAGAGGACAGACTTCTACATGAGCACCTTTTTTAATCAAAAGTTTTAAATGATCTTTTGCTGATGGTGCTTTGCCATTAGGTCTTTTTACAGCTACCCCTTTAATATTTTTATCTGCTAAATCACCAGCAGCTCCACATAGAACTATATTAACTTCTCTTTTGTGCTTTTTGATAGTCATAAGAGATAAAACCATTGCCATTGCTTGAGTTTGAGGGTTAGCTGAATTTACTAGAACATTTAGGCCTTTTGCCTGGTCTGCACTTAAAGCACTAGGTGCAATTAGTGAAACGAATAACGCGGTTGTTGCAAGAATTTTTTTCATAGTATAAGTCCTATTATTATAAAGTTATCACAATAATATCTTTTATAACATAATTAGAACTTAATTTAAAAATTAGCTATTATAATGATTAATCTATATTTATGCGTAAACACTAAATGCTGAAGGATAAGATGATTTACTTGGAGTTGTTGCAGCACCAGGCTTATAAATATCCATTATCGCTTTTGTAAGGTCGGCTACTGTCATATTAGATGATTCAATTTGAAGCATTTTTGTTGCCGCTTCTTTTTTTGTTGCTGGGTCTAATTCACTCATTAAAGCTTTAATTTCTGATTGTGTATGTTCAGGAAGAGAAGCCAATGTTGCTCTCATCATTCTAGCTACATATTGTTTTTGAGTTTCTCCGTTGTTAGTTTGAGCTTGTTGAATTCCAGCATTTGGATTGATATTCATTTATATGTCCTTAGTTTATTAGAAAATAAATAGCAAGAAACATTCCAAATATAGTTTTTAACTCCACTCCTTAAGTTTTCCACTCACATCAACGTATGTAAGATAAAGTCGTAAATCAAATTCAACTTGGTGATATGATGGTTGCATATATTCGCATAGTTTATAAAAGGCTTTATTGTGCTCTTTTTCTTTATAATGCGCTAGTTCATGTACAACTATCATTTCTAAAAAGTCCTCAGGCACACTCTTAAACATAGATGCTACTCGTATCTCATTTTTGGCTTTTAACTTACCACCTTGTACACGTGAAATAAAATGATGAGTACCTAACGCATTGTGAATAACATTTATTTTTCCATCATAAATAACTTTACTAAGAGGAGAAGCTTTTTTAATAAATTCATTTTTTAAATCATTTGCATATGAAAAGAGTTTTTTATCACTCTTTTTATCATGAGCTCGCGGATATTTTTTAAGTAAATGAGCAGAGAGTTTATCTGCTTTTATAAGTTGACTAACCTGTTCTCTTACTCCAGCAGGATAGTGATTTAAGTACTTTAGTTCTTTCATCTACTTAAGTAGTTTCTCTATATCTTTTTTAATATCTAATGGTTTAGTTGAAGGAGAGTATCTATCTAACACTTTACCATTAGCATCTACTAGAAACTTAGTAAAATTCCATTTAATAGAATCCATCCATAAGATGCCACCCTGCTCTTTTTTAAGGTATTTATACAAAGAAGATGCATTGTCTCCGTTAACATCTATTTTTGAAAACATATCAAAGTGAACGTCATAAGTTCCTTGGCAAAAAAACTTTATCTTTTCATTACTTCCGGACTCTTGCTTGCCAAACTGATTTGATGGAAACCCGAGAACCATAAAGCCTTGTTCTTTATATGTCTGATAAAGTTCTTCTAAACCCTCATATTGAGGGGTAAAACCACACTCACTTGCAACATTTACAATAAGTAAAACCTTACCTTTGTAGTCTGAAAGAGAAACTTCTTTACCATCAATATCAATTACATTAAAATCATAAATACTCATATTCTTATCCTTTGCAATAAGTGTTGTAAGCAATAAAAGAAGTACTAAAAAATATTTCATCTATAAAATCCAAACAGAGAAATTTCTTCCTTTTATTTTTCCATTGTTAAGCTTTTTATGAGCTTCATCTATAAGCTTACGCTCTATGGCAACATAACTTTGACGCTCATAAATGTCTATCTTACCTATAGAGCTACCTTTAAGTCCTGCATCTCCAGTTAGAGCACCAAGTAAATCTCCTGCTCTAACCTTATCTTTCTTTCCACCCTCTATAACAAGTGTTACATACTGAGGTTTCATCTCGAAACCGTTAACTACTTTAAGCTCTCGGGCATCTTCAAAAAGTCTAGTAGCATTTTGATACTCATAAGCCTTATCCGCTTCATAACTACTAAATAGTGTAAAGGCTAAACCATCTTTACCAGCACGACCTGTTCTTCCTATTCGGTGAGTGTAAGTCTCATCTCCATGAGGAATGTTGTAGTTGATAACCATAGAAAGTTCTTTAATATCTAGACCACGAGCGGCAACATCCGTAGCTATAAGGACAGGACAGCTTTTATTTGAGAACTGTACTAAAACATCATTTCTCTCATACTGCTCAAGGTCCCCGTGAATTGCAAGGGAATCTATCTTTTTCTTTAGTAAATCTTCTGATAATTCTTTAGCTTCTATCTTTGTATTTGTAAATATTATGACATTTTCAGGTTTAAAATTACTCAAAATATTCACAAGAGTATCTAGTTTTTCACTCTCATTTACTTCGTAAAATCTTTCAGTTATGTTGTTCGCAGTTTCAGTAGAAATTGTCTTTACACTAACAGCTTCATGTTGAAGGTTTTTACTGATGTCCATAATCTCATCTGTATATGTTGCAGAGAAAAGAAGTGTCTGTTTTCTCTTTTTAGTGAATGATAAAACTTCATTTATCTCTTCGCTAAATCCCATGTCGAGCATTCTATCTGCTTCATCAAGAACTAGCATATCTAAATCATCAAGAGATAGAGTCGCTTTTTTTAGATGCTTCAAAATTCGTCCAGGTGTTCCAACAATAATATGTGCACCATGTTCAAGTGAACCCAGTTGAGGACCAAAAGCAGCTCCACCACATAGAGTAAGAATTTTTACATTGTGTGTAGCACGTGCAAGCGTGCGAAGTTCTTTTGCAACTTGGTCTGCTAGTTCACGAGTTGGACAAAGAACAAGTGACTGAACTCTGAACTTTTTAACCTGTAGTTTTGTAAGAAGACCTATTCCAAAAGCAGCTGTTTTGCCACTTCCTGTTTTTGCTTGAGCAATTACATCTTTTCCATCAATAATAAGAGGAAGTGCCTCAGCTTGTACAGCTGTCATCTCTTTATAACCAATCTCGTTTAGGTTGTGTAGCATCTCTTTAGATAGAGGAAGTGTAGAAAATTTCATTAGTATATCTCCTTCACACGACCGACTTCACCACTCATAAGTCTAACTTTTATTCCATGAGGGTGAGTTGGGGATTTTGTAAGTAAATCACGGACTATGCCGTCTGTAAGAAGTCCAGTGTCTTGGTCTTGTTTAAGTACAATTGCTACGCTTGTACCATTTTTAATATTTTTTCTTTGAGTGCCATCCATAACTGAACCTTTAGTTTTTAAGTATGCAATTATAGCTGTATTCTTCTACTCTGTCATTGCTTCTTCGAAACTATTCACATCTTGCATACTTTTAAGAACTAGATCTTCTATCTGATGAGTTCCTAAGTTGTACTTTGAAGTAAATATATGTATTGAGCTTGTATCAAAAGCTTCTATATCTCTTATTAGAGAATATATTTCACCGAGGATTCCATCATCTTTTAGCAAGGCATTTGTAACCTCATCTGAGATATTTAAATCTTGTAAAACTTCTTCAATCTTAACACCAAACAGAGTATCAACAAGCGATAAAACACCTACAAAGTATGCTTCTCCTAACTCCTTACTTGTTACATCATGGTTTAGAGCCTCTAAAATATTTTCCATCAACTCTGTTCTACTTTTAACCATTAGCATTAGAGGTGAATGTTTAGAAGTTTTGCTAAGTGATTTTGAATAAATTATAAGTAAAAGCCACTTCGCAAGAGGCTCTCTTCCAACAAGAGATAATATCTGAGAAATAGAAGAGATTTTGTTTCTAAAGTGAAATGCACATGAGTTCATATAACGTAGTAGTTGTACTGTTATCTCATAGTTGTTTTCAAACTCTGTTGTAATCTCATCTATGCTTGTATCATTAATGAGCATGTTATAAAGGCTTAGTACCTTTAATTGAGAAGCTTCATTTTTTGCATTTTGCACAATATTTGGTTTTGCAAAGAAATAACCTTGAAACATATCACAGCCAATTTTTTTTGCTAGTTCATACTCGCTATTGTTTTCTATCTTAGATGCAACTATTTGAATATTATGAGATTTAATTTCTCTAAGTTTATCTTGCATATCAAGATTTATATCTTTATCTACATTTATTTTTATGTATGAGAGTTCTTTATATACTTGTGAGTATTTTTGTAAAGAATCTGAGTCTAAAGAAATATTATGAACGGCAAGTATATAACCTCTGATATGAAGTTGCTTAATTCTATTGATGACCTGTTCACTCATTTGTACATTTTCTAAAAGTGAAAATATAAAAAACTCTTTTGGTATTGAGAAGATAATATCATGAAGTAAGAACATTTCATCAACTTTGACAAATGCTCTTCGATCACCAAGTAAGCTCTTGGTTCCAAACTTGTTTAAAATATTACTTATTACAGATGCACTAGCAGAGTGTTCATTACGTGCATCACTAGATTTAGAACTATCTCGGTATAGTATCTCATAAGCAACAAGGTCACCATTACTATCAAGAATTGGTTGGCGTCCTAAATATACATTCTCCATCACAGTTCCTATTCTTTAACTGCATCTATTGTAACAAAATAAACTATTTAAAATATTAGCTTGTGTATTTAAGTTGATACATCATAATACATGCAGCTACACCAACATTGAAGCTTTTAACTCCTTCAGCCATTTCTATACTCAAAACCTCATCACATAGATTAAGAATTTCTTGAGATATTCCCTTGCCTTCATGTCCCATTAGCAAAACCCATTTTTGAGGAGATTTTACTTGAGATAGAAGTGTGGCATCTGGAGTCACCTCTGCTGCATATATTTTATATCCATCTTTTTTAAGAGCTTGTATAGTCTGCGCTATATCTTCATAGATATGTATTTTTAGCTTACTCACATAACCCATAGAGACTCTTAAAGCTCTTCTTCCATAAGGATGTGGTGATTGACTTGGAAGTAGATAAGAATCTACTCCTAGAGCAGCTGCACTTCTTGCAATTGAGCCAACATTTTCTGTAGATGTTATGGCATCTAACATTAAAATGTTATCTCCAAGAGATGCTAACGGCATCTCATTTGGGCGAATTCCATGCATCATACAGTTATGATGGATCTTATGACCGACTATCTTTTGCATCTCTTCTTTATCTACAAGAAAAAGTTTAGATATATTTTTTGAGTTTATTAACTCTTCATATTCATCGTAGTACTCTTTAGTAGCCAAGATACTTTTAACTTCTAGCTCACTCTCAAGTAGCATATTTACAACTTTAGGACTATCAGCTATAAAACTATTATCTTCTGTAAAAGCGTTGTCTCTGAGCTTTTTGTAAATCTCTAGTTCGGGTATATTTATGTCATCTATTATTGTATATTTCATATTTGAAATGATATCACAAAAGTAAAAAAGATTAGACCTTATCTATCCTAAACCAACCAGCAATAGAGTATCTTCTTTTTTTAGCCGCTAGTACTTCATGCGGAAAATTCTCACTCATAAAGACAACTAAGGTATTAGCCTCTGGTATTACCTTTTGTAAAAAGTTATTATTTTTATCATAAACAATAAGTTCACCACCATCATCTTCACCCCATTCATCATTGAGATAATAAACAGTTGTTACCACACGATTTTTAAAATTTTTAAAACAGTCTAGGTGAGTTTCATAAAAATCACCCTCATCATAGATGGCAAAATGACTCTCATAATATGAAAGCCCAAGATATAGTTCTTTATTTAAATATTCTCTTAATCCATCAGCAAATGATAAAAACTCTTTATGAGAGGAAGTATTAGCATCTAGCCAATGTATTTTGTCTTTTCGTTTGTTACTATCAAGGTGTAAATCACCCGAACCAGATATGCAGGCTCTATGAAAGTTCTGCTCATTTTTTGCTGAGTCTAAAAGCTCATTTCATAGTTTTGGGTCTAAAGAATTTTTGATAATTATGACCCCATCTTTTACAAGTGCGTCTACTATCTGTTCATATTGTTTTTTGTACATGAGGTCAGTCTATCTGAAGTTTATGCTTTGTGGTGTTAATAGTGATTAGAAGACTCTATTCGTCTATTTTTAATGATAGAAACGTTTTAATGATGTAAGAAATAGTTCTTTACACTACTAAAATTGTTAAATAGCATACTTATCTTTATAGACTTCAATCTCTTTTAGTACCTCATCAACGCTCTCTTTAAGTTCGCTTCCCATCTTCTTTATCTCATTTGGGAAATCATCTTGCATTAATGTCATCAATGCATACCAAATTGGTTTATATCTCTCTTTTAATTGATACTCTGGAATCTCTAAGAATTTTTTGGCTTGGTAGTATTGTCCTTTTGAGATTAGAAGAGTTAAATAATAATACAAATTCATTTCTGATTTCTGTAACTTAATTATTTGAAGAATTTTTTCTATCTTGTCATAGCTTTTTTGAAAATTTTCATTCAACAAATACAAGAATGATTCAGCATATATATTTTTATATTTTATGTCAACATTACTACTATTATCATTTAGTAATGGATTTTCTTCATGGAATATATTTACAAATCGCTCTATATTTTCATATATGGCTATCATTTCTTTTATATCAGGGCTACCTTTTTTAGATTCATTTAATATAGATATAGCTTTTTCATAATTACCTTCATTTTTATAGTTTCTTGCAATATACATTACCTCGTAATCTGTTTTAGATAAGTCTTTACTTAATTTAGAGTCAATTTTTTGAAGATACTTTTTAAGTTCTTTTTTTAATTCAAATTCAGTTTCAAACTTAACTCCTGCATAACTCAAAGCTTCTGCCATATTATAAGCAAAAGAAGAACTAACAGCACCTTTTTTTACCCTAACAATAAACTTGACAGCCTTCTCTTCTAACTCTTCCTCAGTACACCAAGCCTCCAAAAATTTAACAAGCCACTCCACTCTCTGTCTATCTTTTTTTCTTCCAAAACGCATTAGATACCAAATGTTAAAAAATCTCTCTTTTATCTTATATATCTTATTTTTACCTATAGACTCTGATTCTACTATCTCGTACTTTTCAAGTTTTTTTAATTGTGCAGAGACTGACTTACTTGATTCTCTAGTCTTTTTAGCTATCTCACTTGTTAGCATCCCATCCCAGTTTATCGCTAAAGTATGAACTATCTCTTGAAGCCCTGGTGGTAAATCATCCATACGGTGTTTGTAAAGAGGTGTAGCCTCATCGAGTATTTTAAGCAAATCATCAAAAGCATTTCCTTCTTCATCTAAAAATATATCAAATAACATCACTAAAGTTCTAGGCACTCCACCAGTTATTCTTCTAAGTGTTTCTATTCTAGCTGGAGAGTTTTCTATAACATTTTGTATTTTTTCTTTCTGCTCATCTCTTGCGATGCTCAGTAAAAATTCTCTACTCTCTTGAGCATTTAAACTTTTTAGCTTTATGATTTTAAAGTACTCATAAAAAGCTTTGGAGTAGTCATGATGATGTTCTAGCATCTTAGTAGAGCCACCAACTATACGAAAGATAGACGAGCTTATAAGTATCTCTCTAAGTCGTCTTTGCTCTTTTTCACTAAGTTTACCTATGAGCTCATCTAGATTATCTATGAGCAAAAGAAGTTTTTTTCCCTTAGATTTTACAACTGACTCTAAATAAGAAAAACATTTTAAATCATAATCATCATCTTCAAAATGCTTTTCCATATCGTCCAATATAGTGTTAAATTCATCTTCATAAATAGTCTGAAGATACTCAGCCACTTCTTCCCATAACCTACATAAAGAGCGAATTTGATACTGTTCTTCTGCAAACTTTATAGGCAGTAAAAATTTTGACAACTCTTTATCTTTTTTTACTTCTATTTGCAGTTTTCTTAAAAGTGTAGTTTTGCCTTGTCCTCTTTGACCTATGATTATGTAGTGCTGATTTGTATTGCTATCATCTGATGATTTCAAATCTTCGAAGATATCATTGAAAATATCTTCTCTGACAGCAAACCTCTCTAAAAACTCATCTTCACTCATCTCATCTGGAGTGTACTTGTATCTTACGTAATTAGTTTGCAACATTTTTATTCCACCATTGTCTTAGTATTGGAGAGTTATATCTATAAATTTTTGAGTTCTCATTATTATTTATATATCCATCATAAATGAGAGTATGAATCATTTCTTTAGCTTCATCTTCATTTAGTTCATGTTTAGTAGCTATATTTATTATTTGTGAAGATGCCATGGTATTATTTTCAGAAATAATATTTAAAATCTCTTTAGCAAATAGATATTCATCATTGGAGAATGATTCTCTTAATTTTGTCTGCCAAGATTCAAAATAACTTCTATGTTCTAGTGCTTTATTTATGGCTTCATCAATTGCACTGTTATCAAGGACTCTATCACTATCTTCTCTTGATAATATTTTTAACTGCTGAATCAACAACTGTATATAAAATGGTATCAGCCATTCTACTTTTTCTAAAAGGTATTTTATAGCATCTTCACTCATATCTATTTTTATACTAGAGCAGAGTTGGCTTGTAAACTTAAAGGCTTCAAGTTTTAATAGTGGAAGAACTTTTATATTGTTTAAATCATTTATGATTTTAATCGAGTTTATCTTTGAAACAACACTTTCTAAACCGATAGAACCAGCATATACAAATGTAACTTTTTTTGACACTTTAGGATTTTGTCTTAGTGAGCGATGCGCTTTTAAGAGGCTATTTGCATTTTTCACATCTTCATACTTTATAATATTTTCGACAGTTTGAGCAAACTCATCAATCATAATAATAAGTTTTTTATCTATATCTAAATCTTTAACTAAAGTCTCAAAAGCAACTGAATAATCAAGAGTTTTACCATCTACAAACTCTACTCCCGAAGCAGATACTTTTTTGATTTTAATATTTGTCAATCTTTCATATAAAACTTTTGACTTTGATTTTAATTTGTTTATAAAATCTTCTTCCATCATTGCGTTAAATAGTTTGTGCCAAAATTCATTCTCATTATCTGCGGATTCAGTATCAATATAAATGACTATATAGCCATCTTTTGGTTCATCTTTAATCTTATGCATGATAGAAGTTTTACCAACACGTCTTGGTGCAACAAGAAGAATATGACTTCCTGAGTCTATTGCTTCCCATATAGTTTCTAATTCTATTTTTCTATCCCAAAAATCTTTACCTCTAACAACTTGTCCAACACAATTCTTCATGCAAAAATCCTTTTGACAATTTTTCTGTTGTCAATAAGTAGATTTATTTAAAATCCGAACAAAGTAATAGTACGTATATATAGCTTTTACAAAATAATGCTTTGTATAGGATAGAATGTTAAATACAAAGGACTCAAAATGATATATAGACTAGCAAAACTAGATGATATAGAAAAGATTTTAAAACTTCATTTTAGATATCAAGTTGATTCTATAAAAGAAGAAGACAAGGCAGATGGTTTTGTTACTACTGCATTTACAACGAAACAATTAACATCTTTGATAAATGAAGAGCAAGGTCTCTTTATAGCTATAAAAGAAGAAAAGATAGTGGCATATGTAATGTCTGCATCTTGGCAGTTTTGGTCAATCTGGCCTATGTTTGAACATATGATAAAAGATCTGCATAACCTTACTTATCTAGGTAAAACTATAAGTGTAGAAAATTCTTATCAGTATGGACCAGTATGTGTGGACAAAAACGTTCGTGGAACTGGTGTTTTAGAAGGTATATTTGATTTTGCTAGAGAGAAAATGTCTAAGAGATTTCCTATTTTGGTTACTTTTGTGAATAAAATAAATCCACGTTCATACCAAGCGCATAAGAGAAAATTAAAATTAGAAGTGATTCAAGAGTTTGAATATAATAACAATCAGTACTATGAGATGGTTTATGACACATCTAAAGCACTCAAAAGTAAATAAAAAGATTAATAGTGGGAAAACCCACTATTAAAGATTAGATTGGTAAAACGCGAATATTTTTAGAAAGTTTCTCTTTAAGAGTTGACTCAATTGCGTAAAGTGTACCAGTTGAAGAAGAAGCACAACCATTACAAGCACCTAAGTAACGAATATAAATATCTATATTTTCATCACCCGCCTTAATGTCAATAACTTCCATGTCTCCACCATCCATAACTAGGAACTGACGAACACTCTCATCGATTACAGCATCAACTGCTTTGATTTGTTGAACTAGAGTCATACTAGCGAAATCACCAGTTGAACCTGCATCTGCAGCAGCTTTCATCTTCTCTTCATCCATCTCTTTACGAGTGTCTCTTAAGATGTCTACTAAGTACCATTCTCTAGCCTCGTGACCACCAGGCTTAATACAGCTCTTACAGAACCCACCAGCTTTAGTGTAATCAGTAATTTGCTCAATAGTAGTTAAATCATTTAATTTGATAACTTCTCTTAGAGTATTTAAACTTACACGAGCACATTCACAAACAATGATTTCTTCTTCAAAACTCTCAGCATCTACGCCTTTGTAAAGACCAGCTGCTTTTTTGATAACATCATAAGCCATTACTGAACAGTGCATCTTTTGAGGTGGAACTGCAGGAGTCTCAGGATCATCACGAAGAGCCATTTCAACATCAATATTTGTAATCTTTACAGCTTCATCAACTGTTTTACCAATACAAAGTTCAGTCATAACATCAGAAGAAGCTATCGCTGTACCACAGCCAAAAGATTTAAATTTTGAGTTTATAATTCTGTCGTCTTTAGGATTAATTTCCCAATATAAACGTACTGCATCACCACAAGACTCTGCACCAAAATCTGCAACAATAAGTTTGTTACCACGTTCCTCTGCATCTGCCTCAAAAATTTCACCTTGGTGTTGAGGGTTATTCATTAGTGTTGTTACTTTATTCGAATACGCGTCCCATAAAGACTCGCCTAACATATCTGACTTAGCCATGTTATCTCCTTTTAATAATTATTTATTTTTAGTGGTGGTGAAGTTCGCACTCTTTAACTTCTCCGCCTACTGTTGGTTTTTGAATTGCAAATGAACTTGAGATCGCTCTAAGTCTTGCAACTGCGCCTTTAAAATGACTAATCGTATAATCAACCTCAGCATCTGTAGTAAAACGACTAAGACTTAGTCTGATACCAGTATGAGCTAGTTCATTATCAGCGCCAATTGCTAACATTACTGTATTTGCTTCAAGGTCTTCACTTGCACAAGCTGAACCAGTAGATGCTCCAATTTGACCGTTGTTTAAGTCCCAAAGCATACCTTCACCCTCAACACCTTTTATAGATATAAGGATAGTATTTGGTGTACGATTTTGTCTATCACCAACTACAAAAGTATCACTAAGTTCTAAGATAGCATCTTCTAGACGATCTCTTTTAGCTCTGATTTTACCACCAGTTTCTTTAATGTTTGATGTAGCAAGCTCTATTGCTTTACCCATACCAACAATAAAAGGAACATTTAGTGTACCTGAACGGCGACCACCCATATGTTCACCACCATGAAATAATGGAGTAAGTGCTTTACTATCTTTGATATATAAAGCTCCAACACCTTTAGGACCATGGAATTTATGTGCAGACATTGAAACAAAATCAACAGAAACGTCTTGTAAATCTACTGGTATCTTACCTACTGCTTGAACAGCATCTGAGTGAAAAAGAACGCCTTTTTCTTTACAGATTTCACCAATATCTTTAATTGGGTTTATCATTCCTGTCTCATTAGAAGCCCACATAATAGAAACTAGAGCAGTTTTATCTGTAATAAAACTTCTAACTGTATGTGCTTCAACTATACCTTGATCATTAACCGGAAGGTATGTAACCTTAACACCTTGCTCTTCTAAAAATTTACATGTAGAAAGAACTGATGGATGCTCAACCTCACTAGTTACTATATGGTTTTTATCTCCATTTACTATCAAATCTGTAAATACAGACTGAAGTACCCAGTTATTTGATTCTGTTGCACAGGATGTGAATACGATATCATCGTTATCACTTGCGTTTAACGCAGTGTATATTTGATCGATTGCCGTGCTTAAAGCAGGATGTGCTGATGTTCCAAACTTATGTAGTGAGTTAGGGTTTCCGTAAAGCTCACTAAAGAATGGTTGCATTGCTTCTACGACTAATGGATCTACCATTGTTGTAGCATTATTGTCTAAATAAACTTGCATGTTTTACCTCATGAAATAGGATTGATTTTTAATTAAGACAAAATTTGTCTTCTTTTACTTTTGACATAATAATAGGTTTGTTATTACGATATGCTTAAACAAAACTGACATACTGATTTATTTAAGGTATAATTCCATTTAAAGGGAAACTATATGTGTAATTTTAACAAACAAAACGAAGAAACCAAAGCATTAATCCATCTATTTATGAAAAAGTGTGCAGATGCCTTAGATGGCCCCAACTTTCTTTTAGGATTAATTGAAGCTATGAAAGAGAAAAAGCCAAATGCGCTTATGCATAGTGGTTGTAAAATAGAGTCTAAAGAGGCTAGAATACAATGGAATAAAATAGTTTTCAAAGATAAACTAGATATTTTAGAAGAAATCATCCGTTCTCATAAAAGTTCACAAAATCAAGATTTTAATATTTTAGAAAGTGATAGTGAAAAAAAGAAAAAGAAAATCTTAAATATGGTTAAAACTTTAACACCAATAGAGTTTACTATCACTCCTCTTAACTCAGAAACCCAACAAGAGTTTAAGTTTAAAATATTTGAAAATGTAAAAGACGACTACGTAAAATTAAACCCTATTTTTGTAGCAATGTTCTTTTGCTCAATAGAGTTTACAAAAAAAGCTTTAAAGTATGAAATTTAATTTTCATACTACGAAGTAAAAACTTTAATACAATTTCTACCCGCATCTTTAGCCATATTGGAATGTCCCCTATAAACTAGACAAACTTTAATTCAGTAATTTAGATAGAATAATACAAATGTGTTATGAGATTTAATAGGATTAAAAATGGCAAGA
>NZ_JADGFC010000169.1:399-4318 GCF_016744025.1 Sulfurimonas sp. | reverse complement strand
TTCTTTGTTTTTGGTCGAATAAGATTAGCAGATTATCGATTAATCCTATCTTTCAACTTACTTTCAAAAAATTGCACTTGATTTTAGAATTGGCGTTTTTTTTAACAGACAATCGTACCATTGAAGTAATTACAATTAATAATTCTTCTTCTGAAGAATGTTCGATGAGTGATGTTGAAGTGTATTTAATATCTTCGAAAGTAGTTGATTAAACCCAAAAGGTCGAGTATTCATTTTTTATTATATTGAATATTCAACCGATCTTTATATTTGATTTATTAGTTTAACTTCTCGTGCACAAGCTTATTTACCACTTGAGGATTTGCTTTTCCACCTGTAGCTTTTAGTACCTGCCCTACAAAGAAACCTAGTAGTTTTGTATTACCTGCTTTAAACTTCTCAAGATTATCAGGATTTTTTGCGATTACCTCATCAATGATAGGAGCAATTATAGATGGGTCGCTTATTTGAATCAATCCTTTAGCTTCAACTATTACACTTGGATTTTCTCCAAATTTTGCCATCTCTTCAAATACTTGTTTAGCGATTTTACTTGAGATAGTTTTATCGTCAATCATTTTCACAAGCCCAGCTATTTGTTTTGAAGTAAACTTCAACTCACTTGCTTGCTTATCTTTGATTTCTTTAGAAACCTCGTTCACAACAATATTAGCTATGCTCACAGGACTATTAAGCGCAGATAGAGCCTCTTGATAGAAAGATGAGAGAAATTCATCACGAGCAAGTATATTTGCCACTTCAGCATTTAGTTTAAGTTCAGTAGTGTATTTGTCAAATAGTAACTGTTGAGCTTCACTCATAGATGCAACTTCACCCTCTACTTGTGCTTTTTTCGTTTGAGGTTTAGATGCAGGCTTAACTACTTCTTGTGTTGGTTTTTTCTTTTTTGCATAAGAGTCTTTAAGACCAACGATTTTATTAAACACTGGTTTTTCATCAGTATAGTCAATAGGATCAGCATAAAAATAACCCTGTCTTTCAAATTGAAATCTCTCATCAGGCTTCTCAGTTATAACAGCAGGCTCAACAAAAGCATTTTTTATAATTCGTAATGAGTCTGGATTTAAATCATCTACTCCCTCTGGAGCTTCACAAGAAAATAGTCTATCGTATAGTCTTACTTCAACTTGTTTAGCTTCTTTCGCACTTAACCATTGGATAGCACTTTTAACTTTTATGCCACTAGTGTCTGAGCCACTTTTAGAATCAGGATAATACTCTGCTTTTATCTCAGTAATCTTTCCATTGGCATCTTTGATAACTTCTTTACAAGAGATTATAAATCCGTGCCTAATTCTTACTGGTTGCTCTGGTGTAAGACGGAAGTAACCCTTTGGAGGATTTTCACAAAAGTCATCACGCTCTATATATAATTCACGAGAAAAAGGCAACTTTCTTGAACCCTCTTTTGGAACATCATGAGGATAGTATGAAGCGTCTATATCTTCTGTTCCTTCATAGTTCTGTATAGTAACTTTTAATGGATTTATAACACACATAACACGTGGTACTTTTTTGTTTAAATCATCTCTTATACAAAACTCAAGTTGTGAAACATCAACCATTGAGTTTGCTTTTGCTATACCTATTTGATCACAAAAGTTTAAAATAGATTCTGGTGTATAACCTTTTCTTTTGTATCCAGCGATAGTAGGAAGGCGAGGATCATCCCAACCACTAACTTGTCCCCCTTCTACTAATTCTAAAAGTTTTCTTTTACTCATTACCGTATAGTTTATTCCAAGTCTTGCAAACTCATGCTGGTAAGGACGTGGTAGTTCAAGACCAAGTGTGTCTAGTACCCAGTTATAAATATCACGATTGTTTTCAAACTCTAGTGTACATATAGAGTGAGATATACCTTCAATATAGTCAGATAAACAGTGAGCAAAGTCATACATAGGATAAATAGACCACTCATCCCCTGTTCTAAAATGATTAGCATGTCTAATACGATATAAAAGAGGATCTCTTAGTTTCATATTAGCAGCACCCATATCAATCTTTGCTCTTAGTACATGTTCTCCGTCTTTAAACTCACCCTCTTTCATTTTCGCAAAAAGGTCTAGATTTTCTTCAATACTACGCACGGCATATTTACTACGTTTTCCTGCTTCTTTAACAGTTCCACGAAGAGAGCGCATCTCTTCTTCATTTGTGCTATCAACATAAGCCTTCCCCATTTTGATAAGCTCTATTGCATAATCATATAATTTATGGAAATTATCAGAAGTAAAATATACATTATCCCCTCTATCAAATCCAAGCCACTCTACAGCACTTTTGAGAGCTTCAACATATTTTGTGTCTTCTTTAGTTGGGTTTGTATCATCCATTCTAAGGTTACAATGACCATTATAATCACGTGCAATACCAAAGTTTATACAGATAGATTTAGCGTGTCCAATATGTGGGAAACCATTAGGCTCTGGAGGAAATCTTGTAATAACCTCTTTATACTTACCTGACTTTAAGTCCTCTTCAACTATTGTACGTAAAAAATCTTTGCTCTCTCTCATTATTATTAAACCTTTTGATTTTGGAACTATTATATTATTACTTGTATTTTATCTTATTTGTGCTTATATCATCTTAGGCAAAAGCTAAACGAGCCAAGCAATAAAAAGAAATATATTCGATAGTATTATGTAATTAAATTGAGGAAAAACACAATGTTAACTTATCAAGATGTTTTAAATGATATTTATCAAAAAATCGAACCAATATTAAATGAAGGAAAAGTTGCAGACTATATTCCAGCATTAGCACAAGTAAACCCTGAGCAGTTTGCTATGAGCATAACTCTTTTTGATGGCAGTAGTTATCATGTTGGGTGCAGTGATGAAAAGTTTTCTATTCAAAGTATTTCAAAAGTTTTTACTTTTACAAAAGCTCTTAGTATATACTCGACTGATTTATATAAAAGAGTAGGAAAAGAACCATCAGGAAACCCATTTAACTCATTAGTTCAACTAGAGTATGAGAGTGGAATACCGAGAAATCCATTTATCAATGCTGGAGCAATTGTTGTTACTGACACTTTAATTAATAACTATAAAACTCTAGATGCAACGTATAGTGAAGTCTCTAATTTTATAAAAGAAATCAGCGATAATAAAAATATAGACTTTGATGAAAATGTTTGCTCTTCAGAGATTAAACATGGACATAGAAATCTAGCCTTAGCAAATCTAATGAAAAGTTTTAATAACTTGGATAATAATGTAGACGATGTAGTTAAAACATATTTTAAACACTGCTCAATTACTATGAGTACAAAAGAGTTATCTCGTGCTATGCTATTTTTAGCTAATCACGGAACTGATCCAATCACAAACAAAAAGTTTATAACTTCTTCTCAGACAAAAAGAATAAACTCTGTAATGCTCACATGTGGTCATTATGATGCCAGTGGAGACTTTGCGTATCACGTTGGATTACCAGGAAAAAGTGGTGTTGGTGGCGGAATAGTTGCTGTAGTCCCAAATGTGATGAGCATAGCTGTTTTTTCACCTAGACTAAACTCTTGGGGCAATTCCTTGGCTGGTACGAAAGCCTTAGAGATCTTCACCACTAAAACCAACTTATCTATCTTCTAATTAGAAATTTGAAATAAGATTACATAGAAATATAAAATGTTCGATATATTCTTTAACTCTATAGATAAAAGGATTTATCATGTTAGTTTATATCGATGACAGGGAAGACGAAGAGTTAGATGGTGATTATGGTTACGACTATGGCACTGATGACGAGTATGACTATGATGATGATTCACAAAAGCAATCATATGACTATAGTGAAAGTGAAAAACCTGATTTATTTAACTGACTAAGTTACAATATCTCGTTTCTTATTCAGTAAAACTATAAATTTCTTCTTTGATTTTATGTTCACT
>NZ_JADGFC010000169.1:0-389 GCF_016744025.1 Sulfurimonas sp. | reverse complement strand
AGGCAGATATTTTTGGGTCTTCAACTATGATATGCTCTAACAATATTCGTTTTGAAAATACTTTTATTTTTGTTTTTATAATATCTAAACTTGCTGGTGTACGTATGATTTTAGATAAACGATCTACGATAAGTTGATGACACTCTTTATGCTTCTTAATATCTGGATATTCAATACTTACAAGATAATCTTCTTCGTCTTTAAAATGAACTTTTGTGTAGTTTTGAAAAGTATATAATATATCTCGTATTTCTTCTTTTACAACTTTTTTTTCATCAAGTTCAAAAAGCTTATATAATGGTTCCCTTTTTCAAGACCAGTAAAACAAGTTTTCTTATTTCACCTCTTTACGATACCAGTGGTAACAGTTTTTGTCTCCTAGGGTCTAA
>NZ_JADGFC010000168.1 GCF_016744025.1 Sulfurimonas sp. | reverse complement strand
TTACACTCATATTTAATCCCTATATTTTCTATTTCAATTTTATCATTTTTGAAATAAGAAAACAAATTTTACTGGTTCAGTTTTAGGGGTTCATTATAGAACCAATTGTAGTCTTATTTCCCCACCATGAAGTTGTTTTTTTATATTCAACTTTTTCACTCTCACGACCTTTTTGAGCAGAATAAAAAGTTTTATCCTTTTTAGAGTATATATTTTTATTTGTTGTTGCATGATTTTCAACACTTTTAATAGTATGACAACTAATACATGTTATTCCTTCATGCTGCTGTTTCTCAGTTGTAGCATTTGGAGTATGACATTTTGCACATTTATAGTCACCTTTTGCTTTTGCAGGGTGTTTATCCCATACGGCTTTATGAATCTTATCTTCATATATAGATGATTTTTTATGCATAGAGCTTTGAAACTCAGCAGCGATGGTTGGGTGGCACTTTTTACAGGTTGCACTGTTAGCTGAGTCAGCAGATGCAAATAGTATTGAACTAAGTGCTAAGATGTATATAAAGATCTTTATATAAATGTTCCTTTTAATTATTATAAGTTGTATTCTATCTAAGTTCAAAGAAGTTGACTTGATATATATCAATAAGTAAATCGTCTCTAACATAAATTTGGTATAATCCTTTAATAATTCAAAAGAGGTTGTTTCATGCTTATTCCATCGGACTTACTTAAAGACAAAAAGATACTTTTAGGAGTTACTGGCTCTATTGCTGTATACAAATCATTAGACTTAATTAGACTCTTTGTAAAGGCCGGTGCTGATGTTAAAGTTGTAATGAGTGAATCAGCTAAAAAGTTTGTAACTCCTCTTACTTTTGAGACTCTAACTTCAAACCAAGTATTAGATGACTACAACGAATCTTGGGTAAATGATCATAATCATATAAAGAGTACTGAGTGGGCTGATTTATTTCTTATAGCTCCAGCAACTGCAAACACGATTGCAAAACTTGCTAATGCAATAGCTGATAATATGCTTCTACAATGTGCACTTGCATATCCAGGAGTTAAGATAATAGCACCTTCAGCAAACACCAATATGCTTGAGAATCCAATCACTAAAGCAAACCTTAAAATGTTAGCTATTGCAAACTATGAACTTGTTGCAACACAGACTAAAGAGCTTGCATGTAAAACAACTGGTAATGGCGCAATGGCAGAACCAATAGATGTTTTCTGGCAATCAGCAAGAGTACTTCTAAAAGATGAGTTTTGGAGTGATAGAAGAGTTATAGTTACCGGTGGTGGAACTATAGAAAAAATTGATGATGTGCGTTATCTTTCAAACTTTTCAAGTGGAAAGATGGCTTCATCAATAGCAACTGCCCTTTACTGTAAGGGTGCTGATGTAAATCTAATATCTACAAGATTTGAAGAGAATATTCCACAAGAGATGCACACTATAGATGTTGAAAGTTCAGACGAGATGCTTGAGTATTTAACTGACTCTATACGTATCGCTAAAAAGGGTAAGTTATCAAAAGCTTCTCTTGTGAGAAATGAGCAAATCCACCTAATCCAAAAACAACCTTATCTTTTCATGGCTGCTGCTATAAGTGATTATATCCCATCTCATGTGCAAAGTGGAAAATTGAAAAAAGAGATGCTAGGTGAGACCTTTGAGCTTAGTTTAAAACAAAATGTAGACATATTAAACTCAATTGATAAAAAAGGTATTACTACAGTAGGTTTTAAAGCTGAAATGGCTGAGGAAGTTGCGATGAAAAATGCTTCAAAAATGATAGATACAAAAGAAGTAGATGCAGTGTGTTTAAACATACTAAAAGATTCTTCTAGTTTTGGAAGTGATAATAATAAGATAGAGTTTATAACTCCTGATAAGATTGAATCACTTGCAGATACTGACAAACTAAGTCTTGCATTTGATGTTTTAACTCATGCGAAAAGTCTATAGTAATGAATACAGCTAATCATATAGCCATAATCATGGATGGAAATGGTCGTTGGGCAGAGCTTAGCGGTAAAAAAAGAGTAAAAGGCCATGAGGCTGGGGCTAAAGTAGTAAAAGAGATAACTACATACTGCTCTAAGAACCAAGATATAGAGCGATTAACTCTATATGCCTTTTCTACAGAAAACTGGAAAAGACCTAGGTTAGAAGTAGAGTTTTTAATGAAACTCTTAGAAAAATACTTAAAAAATGAACTACCAGTATACTTAGAAAATAATGTTCGTTTTGAACCTATTGGTGACACAAGAGCATTTTCAAAATCTCTTCAAAAAACGATAAAAGAGGTAGAAGAAAAAACTGCTCATTGCGATGGATTGGTACAATCCTTAGCACTTAACTACGGTGCACAAGATGAAATACTTAGAGCTGTTAATAAGATTAAAAGTTGTGAAGATGATATAACTCAAGAGATGCTAGGTAATGCACTTGATTGTAAGCATAGTGTAGATTTACTTATACGTACAGGAGGAGATCATAGATTATCAAACTTCTTACTATGGCAATCAGCATATGCTGAACTTTTCTTCACAGATACGCTTTGGCCTGACTTTACAACAAATGAGTTAGAAAAAATAGTAAAAAACTTCACTAAGGTTGAACGTCGTTTTGGAGGGTTAAAATAGTGGAGATGCTAATCGCTTTTATTCTAGGAGTGGTAATTGGTTCATTTTTAAATGTTGTTATACTTAGAATACCAAAAGATGAAAGCGTTGTTTTTGTATCATCTCACTGTACATCTTGTAATTCTGCCCTAAAACCTTGGCATAATATTCCTGTTCTTTCATGGATTTTTCTAAGAGGCAGATGCTCATTTTGTAAAACAAGTATATCTATGCAGTATCCAATTATTGAAATAGTTTCTGGTCTTATCTTTTTGACAATAGCTACTAAATATACGCTTACTTTTCCTGCACTTTTAATAGGACTTAGCTTTTTAATGCTTTTATCTCTCTCTGTAATAGACTTTAAATATAAAATGGTTCCAGACTCTCTAAATCTCTTGGCAATGTTTTTTGCAATATTTGGGGCATGGAGTATAAATGGAGTTTTTGTAAATTTTCAAAATGCCCTACTCTTTGCAGGTGGGTTTACACTTCTAATATTTACTCTTTCATACTATCTTACATCGTCTCTTCACAGAGCAGGACAAATAACAAAGACTTCTTGGAATAAATTTTACGATAGAACACCATTTGTTGAAGCTATGGGAGAGGGAGATATCATGGTAGCTGCAACTATGGGAGCACTTCTTGGTCTAAAACTAACTCTTGTTGCTATCTTTTTATCTGCTATTTTGGCTCTTCCTGTTATGCTTATGCTTTTAAATAAATCAGCAGAACAACAAAGAGTTCCATTTGTACCATTTTTAGCACTTGCTACTTTTATGGTTTATATTTATGACTCGCAAGTTTTAGCATATATTGAGGCAAATTATTAATCATGGACAGACTTAGAAAATATATAATCAACAACCTTTACATGATATTCTTATCTATGTTTATGCCTCTATTTGCGATTGCATCTGTTATATTTATGATTAAACTAGCTACTTATACAGCCATAATACAGCTTAGTATTTGGGATATGACTAAACTTTATCTTTTTGTACTTCCTGAGATTTTGTTTTACACACTACCTATTACATTTTTCATAGCAGCTACATTATCACTATTTAAACTCTCTACAGACAATGAGATGGTAGTTCTTTTTGCCCTTGGAATCCATCCAAAGTTCATAATAAAGACACTTTTTAAACCATCCCTACTTCTTAGTATATTGTTAAGTTTTAATTTTTTAGTTCTTTTTCCTCACTCAACTACACTCTCAAGTAACTTCGTTTCTTACAAAAAAAGTGAGGCAAAATTTAACCTCAGTGCTTCTGAGTTTGGGCATAGTTTTGGTGATTGGCTTCTTTATATTGGTGAAGATAATAAGGATGAGACGTACTCTGACGTAATTTTATTCAATAAAAAGAAAAAAGAAGAAATCCTAATTAGTGCTAAAAAAGCAGAAATCATAAACGATGCTGGAATACTTAGACTTAAACTTATTGATGGAGAAGGATACAGTTATTCAAAAGAAGAGTTTTCTCAAATAGACTTTGATACCATGTATATAAACAATACAATGACTACTGACTTGTCAACTTACAAAACACCTCTTGAGTACTGGCAATCTGATGAGAGAAAAGAGAGTAAGACTCAAATGATGATAACTGATACTCTATTAAGTCTTTTTCCTCTTATAAGTCTGTTTTTAGTTGTAAGTATTGGGGTTGTGCATGTAAGGCATCAAAAAGGTAGAATATACCTATATCTATTCTTTGGTGTATTAATTTTTTATGGAATGACTCTAGGAC
>NZ_JADGFC010000023.1:24247-27806 GCF_016744025.1 Sulfurimonas sp. | reverse complement strand
ACTCATATTTAATCCCTATATTTTCTATTTCAATTTTATCATTTTTGAAATAAGAAAACAAATTTTACTGGTTCAGTTTTAGGGGTTCATTATAAAGAGTCTATACTCACTATATTCCAAAAAAAGAAAAAATGGTAATAGGCTTTTTAGAAAAACGGTACAAAAACGGTACAAATGAAATTTAAACCCCTATAAACTGGGTTTAAGGTTTGTCTATCATATAACCCATACCCCTAACATTTATAAATACATCTTCTTGTAAAAACTTTTTTAGTCTATTTATCTCAGCTCTAATTGTAGCATTGTCAATAATTTGTTCATCCCAAACATAGATTCTAAATTGTTCAAAATCTACTACCATACCTCTATTTCTAGCAAGCAAATCAATTATTTGAGATTGTTTCTTAGTAAGTACCTGTGGTTCATTATTAAAAAGAAGAAGACTATGTTCTTGATCATAACTATAGTTTTTTGAGAGTCTCAGATGCACTCTTGGAGCTTCTTTTTCTAGTTTTATTCTATCTATACGAAGAGAAAGTTCTTTTAAATGAAATGGTTTTTTAAGATAATCGTAGCATCCAAGATTATAAGCACGAGAAATATCTTCTATATCAACTAGTGCGCTTATGTAAATGGCCGGAACATGAATTTTTAACGCATGAATTTGTTCTAAAAACTGAATTCCATCTATACCTGGAACATTTATATCAAGTAGCAGTAAATCATAAGCAGTAGTTTTTATGGCTTTAAATGCGTCAATACCATCAAAAAAAGTTTCAATTAGATGTCCATCGGATTCTAAATATTCACAAATTGACTCATTTAACATCACCTCATCTTCAAGCAGTAAAATCTTCATTTATTCACCCATCATCTTAAATCTGTATTTAAATATAGTCTGATTATCATCAGAAGATACTGAAATTTTAATATCTTCTTCATCACAAATTGTTCTAACAAGTCTAAGTCCTATACCAAAACCATCTCTATTTCTTGATTCTCTATAATATTCATCAAAGACTTTATCTGTGTCTTTGATAGTTTTTGATTTAGATGCTATTGAGAGTTCAATGAATGTACCAATCTGTTCTAAATCAATATAAACAACTTCATTAGGCAAGGTATATTTTATTGCATTTGTTATCGTATTATCAACTATACGTTGAAGTTTTGTTTCATTAAAGTATATATGAGCACCTTTAGTAATTGGCTCATAATTGAAGCTAATTCTTGATAATTCAGCAACATCTGTAAAAAAATCTATCCTTGAACTAAGATAGTTTTCTATATTAAGTACAACCTTAGGATATTGAACTTGATCTTGTTTTACTAAATAACTCAAATCATCATAGATACTAAATATATTTTTTACTGCAACTTCAATTTTTAGAAGTTGTCTATCTTTTGGATATTTCATAACGTATAACTCTATTGAAGTCAAAATTACACTTAGCGGAGTATTTGTCTCATGTACAGTATATTTTAAAAAGTCTCTTTGTGCTTTAAGTAAGTCTTGGGAGAACTTCTTCTCTTTTTCTAAATTTTGATTAATTTGTTCTAATATTGCTGTTTTATCTTTAACTCTATCCTCAAGTTCTAGATTTAAAGTCTTTAATGAATTTTTTTGTTTATTAATTTTTCCGACCATCTCATTAGCGTAACCAATCATAATCTTAAAATCTTTAAAAAATATATCTTTTGGACTAATAGCTTTATCATTATGGACAGCCTGCTCAAAGAAATCTAAAAATGTTTGATTATCTTTATTGAGAAGTCTACTAAAAAGACTATTTAGTCCCAAAAAAAGTGCAAAAATGATAAAAGAGAGAGTAACAATAACTAAGACTGTTTTTATCATAATATTTTTTATTCTTTTATGATTTTGACTTATCACTTCTGTATGAGAAGTTGAATCTGTATTATAAATATAACTTTGCTTAAGTGCATCCTCATACTCTTCATACATCTCTTCTACTAAAAGTCCAACAAAAATCATTGTAAAGAAAAATATAACTAAGATAGTAAAAATATTTGCTTGTCTGATGGTTACATTTGTAAATAGTGAACTTATTTTCATGTAATGATTATACAACAATTCATCTATTATGATAAATTAAAGTGATTTTTTTCTAATACTATAAGAATATATCATTATACTTTCGAAAATATATATTAATAAGGATTCAAATGTTTGGAAAAACTGAATTAAAAAATTACGATTTAAGTGCTGATGAGTTAAGTAAATTACAATGGGCAAAAGTATCAACAAGTAAAGGAATTATCTGGTTAAAGCTATTTCCAGAACAAGCTCCAAATACAGTTGCAAACTTTGCACACCTAGCAAGTAGTAGTTTTTATAATGACCTTAACTTTCACCGTGTAATCCCTGAATTCATGGCTCAAGGTGGTTGTCCAGATGGAACTGGAATGAGTGGACCTGAGTGGGCTATAGCATGTGAAACTGCTCTAAACACTTCTCGTCATACAAGAGGAACTATATCAATGGCTCACGCTGGACCAAATACAGGTGGAAGTCAATTTTTCATCACTTTTGTAGCTACTCCACACTTAGATGGTGTTCACACTGTTTTTGGTGCAATCGAAGAAAATGACGCTGATAGTTTTTCAGTTTTAGATTCAATCCAAGGTCAAGATGCAATTGATTCTATAGAAGTTCTAGAAGCTAAATAGTACAAGATGCTAGTACATATTTGCTGTAGTGTTGACTCTCACTTTTTTTTAGAGAAGCTACAGCAAGACTTTCCTCAGGAGAAGCTAACTGGCTTCTTCTACGATCCCAATATTCACCCATATTCAGAATATCAACTTCGTCTTTTAGATGTACAACGTTCTTGTAAAAAACTTGGCATTGAAGTCTTAGAAGGCGAGTATGATTTTGAAGCTTGGATGAAAGCAGTCCGTGGTTTAGAAAAAGAACCTGAAAAAGGTTCTAGATGCGAAGTATGTTTTGATAGACGTTTTGATATTAGCGCTAAAAAAGCACTTGAACTCGGTGAAGATAAAATTACAACTACTCTACTAGTAAGTCCGCTAAAATCTCAAGAACAGTTAAAAAAAAGTGGCAATGCTTTTTATGAAAAATATGGTGTAGAATTTGTAGCAGTAGATTACCGTGCCAATGGTGGAACACAAGATCAAAGTAGAGTAACTAAAGAAGAACAACTTTATCGTCAAGATTATTGTGGCTGCATCTATGGACTTACGATGCAAAGAGAGCTACAAGAACGTCTTATGGATGAAATGTTCTCTCCCATATCAAATCAAATACTTCCTGCTTCTATAGAAGAGCGTTTAGAGATGTATAAAAAAAGAATTGAACTTGAAGATAAAAATATAAAATATAAAATCATCAAAGAGAAATTTTTAAACTATAGACAATTTAACTTTAAACTTATCAAAGCAAAAACAGAAGTCATTCCAGCTTTTGCTTTAACTTACTCCTGCTTACCTCGTAAAAGAGCACAAGGTCGCGTAGAATTTGAAGATAAAAATATTCACTATTTTAACCGTGAAGAGATTAAATTCATCGACTTAGAGT